>JAGLPR010000125.1 GCA_023137255.1 Bacteroidales bacterium
CTGTCCTGCTCCATAGTAGATTCTTTTGGCATGGAGGTAAAATTAATAGATTCTTTTTAGATTATAAAGTTAACGAATTGAAATTGATAAAATTGTATTTTTGTAGCTTGTCTATAACAAAAGGAAATGAAGAGATCGACTGTTAAGGAGTTGCTTTCAGCAACAGAGAAAAACAAAGAAGTATTGTTGAAAGGCTGGGTAAGGACCAGGCGGGGAAACAACCAGGTGGCATTTATCGCGGTGAATGACGGAACCATTATACACAACATACAGGTGGTTGCCGATCTCACTACCTTTCCCGAAGAGTTGATGAAAAGAGTAACCACCGGGTCGAGCATCAGTGTGACCGGTACGCTGGTTGAATCGATGGGCAAGGGACAGACCGTGGAGATCCAGGCCAGTAAGCTTGAGGTACTGGGCGACTCCGATCCGGAGGTGTATCCCCTGCAGAAGAAGGGCCACTCATTCGAATTCCTGCGGGAAATTGCCCACCTACGCTTCCGGACCAACACTTTTGGTGCCATATTCCGGATCAGGCATGCACTCGCCTATGCCATCCATAAGTATTACAACGACAAAGGTTTCTATTATCTACACACCCCCATCATTACAGCATCGGATGCCGAAGGTGCGGGAGCCATGTTCAGGGTCACTACGCTGGACCTGGATAATACTCCCAAGAATGAGGCAGGGGAGATAGATTTTACACAGGACTTTTTTGCCAGGCCCACCAACCTGACGGTTTCAGGTCAGCTGGAGGGAGAGTTGGGCGCCCTTGCGCTGTCGTCTATCTACACCTTTGGTCCCACTTTCCGTGCAGAAAACTCCAATACACCGCGTCACGTAGCTGAATTCTGGATGATTGAACCGGAGATGGCTTTTTGTGACATTCACGACAACATGGATCTGGCCGAGGAATTCCTCAAATATCTGATCAAATATACCCTGGACCACTGCGTAGATGATCTGGAGTTTTTGAATAAGATGGTTGATAAAGGATTGCTGGAAAGACTGAAGTTTGTACTGGATCATCCATTTGAAAGAAAAAGTTATTCAGAAGCTGTTGAGATCCTGAAACAATCGGGTAAGCTTTTTGAGTTTCCGGTGGAATGGGGCCTCGACCTGCAGGCTGAACATGAGCGATACCTGGTGGAAGAACACTACAAGCGCCCGGTGATCCTGACCGATTATCCCAGGGAGATCAAGGCCTTCTACATGAAGCAGAACGACGACGGACTTACGGTCAGGGCCATGGATGTTCTGTTTCCCATGATTGGCGAGATCATTGGAGGTTCCCAGAGAGAGGAGGAGCTTGTTAAGTTGCAAAACAGGATGAAAGAGATGAATATTCCTGAAGATGAATTGTGGTGGTACCTGGAAACTCGTAAATTTGGAACAGTTGAACACAGCGGGTTTGGATTAGGATTTGAACGCTTAATTATGTTTATTACAGGAATGAGTAACATCAGGGATGTAATACCGTTCCCGCGCACCCCCAGGAGCGCTGAGTTTTAGAACAGAGAAAAATGCTTAAACAGAGGCTCCAGCAAAAGCTTTTACAAAAGCTCTCTCCACAGCAGATCCAGATGATCAAGCTGTTGGAGATTCCTGCCATACAGCTGGAGCAAAGGATCAAGAAAGAGCTGGAAGAGAATCCGGTTCTGGAAGAGGGCAACGAGGAGCCCTACAGTGATCAGGAGGAGATCAAGGAGGAGCAATCCGGCGATCAGCAGGAGGAGTTTTCTCTTGAGGACTACATGCAGGACGACGATATCCCCAGTTACAGGCTAAATGCACAGAACTACTCCGCGGATGATAAGAGGGAGGAGATTCCCTTTTCCCTGGGCAATACATTTCATGAGCAGCTGAAGAGTCAGCTTGGACTGAGAAAACTAAGCGATGAGCAGGAAGTGCTCGCGGAGTATATCCTGGGCAATATTGACGATGATGGTTACCTCCGCAGGGAACTGGAAGCCATTGCCGATGACCTGGCATTTTCGGCAGGATTGGAAATTTCCTATGAATCGTTGCACGAAGTATTGATGATCATCCAGGAGTTTGACCCGGCCGGAGTGGGAGCCAGGAGCCTGCAGGAGTGCCTGATTCTGCAGATTGAAAGAAAGGAGCTGAAGAACCCTGTGACCGGTCTGGCTCACTCTATCCTGAAGAACCATTTCGAGGAGTTTACCAACAAGCATTACGAGAAGATTATCCAACGGTGTAGCATTACCGAAGAGGAGCTGAAGGCTGCACTGGAGGAGATTCTGAGGTTAAATCCCAAACCGGGCGGAGCCATGGGTGATTCACAGGCCAAATCTTTCCACCACATTGTTCCCGATTTCATCCTGGAGGAGAGTGAAGGAAATCTTAACCTATATCTGAATTCAAATAATGTACCTGAGCTCAGGTTAAGCAGGACCTACTCCGACATGTTTGAGAGTTACAATGCCAACAAAGCTTCTGCCAGCAAGGATGAGAAGGACGCCATCACCTTTGTGAAGCAAAAACTGGATTCGGCCAGATGGTTCATCGATGCCATCAGGCAGCGGCAGAATACCATGCTGCTCACCATGAACGCGATCCTTGAGTACCAGGAATACTATTTTTATGAGGGCGAAGAGACCCGGATGCGTCCCATGATCCTGAAGGATATCGCCGATATGACCGACCTGGACATTTCCACCATCTCAAGGGTGGTGAACAGCAAATATATCCAGACACATTTTGGCATCTATCCGCTGAAGTATTTCTTTTCAGAAGGGATGCAGACAGATAGTGGGGAAGAGGTATCCACCAGGGAGATTAAGAAGATCTTGCGGGACTGTATCGATGCTGAAGAGAAGAGAAAACCTCTTACAGACGACCGCTTGTCGGCCATCCTCAATGAAAAGGGATACCAGATTGCCCGCCGAACGGTGGCCAAATACAGGGAGCAGCTTGGATTGCCGGTGGCCAGGTTGAGAAAGGAGCTATAGAAGGAGTTTATGAAAAAGGTTGCCCCGATTATTTCCTACCTGTTCCATCCCCTGATTATGCCTTCCCTGGGATTGCTGTTGTTATTAAATTCAGGCACCTATCTTTCACTGCTCGATCCGGCTGCCAAACGTGCCATCATTTTTGTCATGGCGCTTGGAACCCTTGTTTTCCCCTTGATGATGCTTCCAATCCTCTACTACAGGAACCTGGTTTCCAGTTATAAGGACGCCACCCGGGAGGAGAGGTTGGTTCCCCAGGTAATCATCCTCGTGCTTTATATAATCACCTTTATATACTTCAACAGGCTGCCACTGAGCCGGGTGATCCATGCCTATGTTCTATCGGTGGCTGTGGTTCTTCTCCTGGTGATACTGCTGAACCTCAGGTACAAAATATGTGTTCAGTCAGCCGCCCTGGGGGGATTGACCGGACTGATCATAGCACTGATCTTTTTATATGAGACACCTCTGCAGGGTGTCCTGATGCTATCAATATTGGCAGGAGGTCTTTCGGGTAGTTCCAGGCTTGCGATGGGAATCAACCGATGGTGGGAGGTGTTGACCGGCTATATGCTCGGTTTTTGTGTGGTGCTGGTGACTATTCTAATTTATTAACTGCTCCTTTCGTAAAACCTCAGGATCTGTTTTTTTATCATTTTCGTCGAGCATCACATTCAATTTGATCAGGACATCGTTGTATACCTGGTCGAACAGTTCAGGGTGCTGGCTGTAAGTGGTAATGGTGGTATCAAACATCTCTCTCGTAACCTGGTATTTTTCAAGAATCGGGGATAAAATATCGATACTGTCGGCATCATATTTCCGGCTGAATTTGCGATCGTTGGTGACCCCATCCACAAGGTGAAGATCCACAAGGACATCCACCAGAACTTCACGTTTTATGAATGCTTTCCCAGTGATACTTTTTTTCTTCTGACACGACGGGGAAATCATCATCAGTATGAGCAGAAGCAATGCCGGGATGCGAATGTAGCGGATCATTATTTGATAGCATTGAAGCGATAACCGATCATGATCTCATGTGATCCGGTATTGTATTTTCTCAGGGAGGAGATACCAATGTCGTAGGCATAGCCGAAGAAAAGCATCTCTTCAAAGCTGTATCCCAGCATGATTCCTACAGCGTCATGATACCGGTAAGATACGGCAGCCCATAACATCTTTTTCCATTCGGTTCTTGCGGTAATATCAAAACCCAGCTCTTTGGGGGCAGTTCCCTTGACCATCAGTGAAGGTTCAATGAGCCAGTCCTCATCTAGCTGGAAACGGTAGGCCCCAATCAGATTAATATGAGTTTTAAGTCGGTTCAACCCGTTTTTGTTATCAAATATCTTCACAGAGTTGTTCAGCAGTTGTGCTGCGGAGAGTCCCACGTAAAATTTATCGGCATAGAGGTAGAGTCCGAGTCCGGCGTCGGGCAGGTAGGAGGTACTCACTAATGTAAGGATACTGGGATCGGATACATCTGCAGGGTTTAACTGAGTTCCGTCAATCCGGTACTGCATGATGCTGGCAGAGAGCCCCATGGAGAGCCGGATGTCCCCGGTAACTGCAATGTTATAAGCATAGGATCCGGTGATCCCGGCCCTGCTGGTGGGACCGGTCACATCGTTGTATATATATCCTCCGTACCCCATATCCAGTTTGTCGTGGGGACCATAAAAAGCAATGGAGTTAGTCATGGGAGGGTCAGTAAGGCCCACCCACTGAAACCTGTGATTGGTCCGGATCTGGTAGAAATCGTGAACACCGGCGATGGCGGGATTGATCACAAAATCGTTGAACATATACTGGGTATAATGTGGTAACTGCTGTGCCTTCAGACCGGTTGAAGTAGCAATGATAGCGAACAATATGATGTATTTAACTCTTCCCATGCTATCTGATTATCGTTACATGCCCTGTAATTGGCTTGGCTCCATTGTACGGGACAATTACATAATAATAGGTACCCACAGGCGCCTCCTTGCCTCGTGCTGTTCCATCCCACCAGCTTCCGCTGTCGTATCCTACCGTTGAGAAGAAGAGATCGCCCCAGCGGCTGTATACTTCCACAAGCATTTCCGGGAACCGTTCTGCATGCTCAATCTCAAAATATTCATTGATGCCATCGCCATTAGGTGAGAAGACATTATATACAGTGATATCCTCGATGACATCGATAAATACCGAATCCATCTCTTCACAACCATACTCATTGAGTCCGAATACATAATATCTGATTGCTTCGAGTGGTGAGGCTATGGGATCGGGTATGGTGCTATTGTCGAGCCAGGTTTCAGGCACCCACCTGTACTGACTGAACGGTCCCCCGGTGGTTTCCAGCTGGACGGAACTTCCCGATATGATAAAGGCATCCTCTGTGACATCTATACCTACCTGCGGATGGAGACTAACTGTTATAGAATCGGCGTTAGAGCAACCGTAGGGACTAACAGTCTCAGAAATGGTCAGTACAAAGGTAACCGGTTCTGTGATGCCCAGTGTGACCGGGTTCAGGATGTCGTTCCGCTGGAGTAACTGAGCGGGTTCCCAGACGGGTGCATAATCTCCCGATCCCGCCAGTTGAATCGATTCGCCATAACAGATAGTGGTATCTTCCCCGGCATAGGCATCAACCACCACTTGACTGGTCACAGTGACCGGTTCATTAACTATACAGTGGTTGCCATCCTCTATTTGTACTGTATAGTTACCTGCAAGTATGGAAACCCTGTCCTCATCCGTACTGCCATCGGACCAGAGGTAGGTATAGGTTCCTGACCCTCCTGTCACAGTTATATCGATCGCACCGGTTTCACTGAATGCATTGCACTCTGCAGGGGTTACAGTGTGGGTGAATACTATGGCAGTGGGTTCAGTAATGGTTACTGAACCGGTAAAGACTTTGCCTGCGTCGTCTATAGCCACCAGGTCGTAGGTAGCATTGCCAGCCAGGTTTTCAAAGAGTGGGGTGGAAACAAAACTTGAGCCGTTGTCGATAGAGTACTCCACATTTCCTACTGCATCCTGGGGGACAAACTCTATGGATCCGTCACTGGCACCGAAACAGGTTAAATGGGTAACATTGATTACCATATCCAGCGGAATGATGTCCAGAATATCGATCAACTCTTCATAGGTACAGCCATTTTGATCTCTGACTACCACATGATAGGCAGCCGGTGCCAGGTCGGTGTAGTCTGTGGTGGAGGTAAACGGTCCGGCCGGTCCCTGTATGGAGTATTCATAGGGTGGTGTTCCTCCTGCTGCTCCTGAAATTGAGATGGAACCCAGTGACCCGAAAGAGGCATCTGTCTTTACAACCAGTGCTGTGACAGGAACCGGCTCACCAACGGTGGCCGGAGCGGTTGCAGAGCATCCGTTCTCATCTCTTAAATAAATGGTATAGTCCCCGGCAGCCAGGCCAATAAAGGTAGCCGAAGACTGATATATTACATCGTCCAGGGAGTATTCCAGGTTTCCGGTTCCACCTGATCCTGAAACTACCAGGCTGCCATTGGTGTCACCGGCGCATCCTGTAACATCGCTTATGGAAATGTTATCGATCAACAGCTCCGGGGGAGAGAGGATCTCAAAGGTGGTATCCATGGTACAAGAGTTCTGATCAATCAGGGTCAGAGTGTAGGTTCCGGCTGCCAGATTCTGAAAGTCTCCGGAAAGATCCGGGGGAGAACCATCCAGTGAATAAGTAATGGCACCTGTCCCTCCAGCTCCGGCAGCCACAATGCTGCCCTCTTCGGCGTCAAAGCAGGAGGTAACATCTTGCTGGATATAAGTGACTGTTAATGGTGCAGGCTCATTTAGGGTCACCAGATCGGGGAAGCTGACCACACATCCGTTCACATCAGTAATGGTCAAACTGTAATTACCTGCTGCCAGTCCGGTCAGATCCTCGGTGGAGGCAGTAAATCCGGAGGGGCCTGTCCATGCAAATGTGAATGGTAGGGTTCCGCCAGTAACTGAGATACCGATAGTACCGTCGGCACCACCGTTGCAAGAGACATCAGTTGTGACTGCTGATACCAGGATTTCGGCAACCTCTGCAATGGTGGCAATATCTGTAAATGGAACCGGGCAGCCGTGACTGTCGGTTACGATCACGCTGTAGGCACCCGCTTCCAGGTTTGAGATATCTTCAGTGCTGGCTGTATATCCCAACGGACCGCTCCATGCGAAAAGGTAGGGTGCAGTTCCGCCGGTGGCAGTGAGGTCAATGGATCCGTCACCAGCTCCGAAACAGTCAATATCCACCTGGGTGGTGGTTGCTGTAAGTACAGGAGGCATGCCAACCACCTGTGCCGGCATTAGCATCACACACCCAAGGTTGTCGGTAACTTCAAGTACATATGAACCAGGGAGCAAACCGTTGATGTCCTCACTGGTGGCAGTAAAACCGGAGGGTTCGGTCCATAGAAAGGTATAACCGGGTATGCCTCCCGAGACTGTGGCATCTATGGCTCCGTTATTGCTGGGGAGCGGATCGCCACAGCTTAGATCCGTTACAGAGAAGGTAGCCACAATGGGAAGGTTTTCATTTATAGTGACCAGGTTGATATAATCCCTGGAACAACCATTTCCGTCGGTGATGGTCAGACTGTAGTCGCCAGCTGTTAGACCAGTGAGATCCTCGTCGGTGGAAGTGAAACCGTTCGGGCCTGTCCAGGCATAAATGTACACAGGGGTGCCCCCGGCCGGGGTAATGTCAATGGCTCCCGTGGCCGCCCCATTGCAGTTTACATCGGTGACCAGGTCGACGCTTACTGCCAGATTGGAAGGCTCATCGATGGTCACAAAATTTATGGCGGAGAGGAAACACGCATTGTTATCCATGATAAACAGCGAATAGGTATCGGCCAGCAGGTCGTTGGGATCCTCGACATCTGAAGCAGGTCCGTTTACAATACCAACCCACGCAAAAGTATAGGGTGGAGTCCCACCGCTTACAGTAATGGAGATGGAGCCATCGTTGCCTCCGTTACAGCTTACGTCACTGCTTCCATCCAGGGTCATTATCATGGGAGTGGGTTCATCGATGGTGACCAGGTCGGTATACACCCGGATACATCCGTTGGAATCGGTGATGGTGACCGAATAGGTATCGGCCGGCATACCCGATGGATCCTCATCGGTGGAGGTATACCCGAATAGAGCACCGGTCCAGAGAAAGCTGTAGGAGGGTGTTCCGCCACCGGCAGTAATGAAAACAGATCCGTCATTGCCTCCGTTACAATTCACGTCGTTGACTGCATCCACGGTGATGCTTAATGGCAGCGGTTCATCAATGGTAAGAAAGGAGAGATGGGTCCTGGAACAACCATCGGAATCTAAAATGGTCAGATCGTAAGTATCAGCAACCAGGTTCACAGGATCTTCATCGGTAGAGACCAATCCGTTACTCTGTCCGACCCATGAATAAGTGTAGCCTCCTGCTCCCCCGCTGGTAGTAATTGATGCTGTACCATCGTTACCTCCATTGCATAAGGCATCTGTGCTGCCATCAAGTACGGCATTTATTTGGGTAGGTTCTCCCACTGTATAGGGTCCCAGCATGGAGGAGCAGCCGTTCCTGTCTGTAATGGTGACAAAGTAATCGCCCGCTTCTACATCGATGATATCTTCTGTGCTTGAAGAGTAGCCCGAGGGGCCCGTCCATGCATAGGTATATCCTGTGCCCGAACCTGAGGGAGTTCCCCCCGCAGGGGTAATGGCAATGGATCCGGTACTCTCTCCGAAACACCCTGCATCGGTAATATTATCTACCACAGCAGAGATAGGGGTGGGATTGTTTATGGTGATCGTGGGGGTCACATCTGTGGTGGTGCATGATCCCTGATCACGCACGGTTACCGTATAGTCTCCCTGCGGAAGGCTCGAAAAACTGCCTGAGGTATTGGTTTCATTTACGGGTCCCACCAGGTCAAAAAAGTGAGCTCCGCTCTCCCCGCTGGCCGTAACAGTGATGGTTCCATTATTGGCAAGGTTGCATGTGATATCAGTAGACAGGAAGGAGGTGATGTTTATGGGATCGGGTCCGCCCACCGATGCAATTATGGTTGCAGCATTATCATTTATGTCCTTTACCACCACTATATGTGAGGCGAATTTTCTCCGGCCTGTGCTGGTTATGGTGGTTTCCGTGGTTGGACCCCCAAAATCAACCGGAATCCCTCCCCCTTCATATATATACCATTCATAGGGTGCTACACCCCCGGTGAATGAAAAGGTAATGGTACCGTCAGTTCCTGTTGCACAGGTGGTTGGAGTGGTAGATACACTGGTGATGGTGAGTAACTGTGCAGATAGGGAAACTGCTGAAAAAGCAATTAAAAGGATCGCAAATATGGAATACCTGTATGCTTTCATAGAGACTTAAATTCGTGCTGGTACCGGTAATACAGAGTTATCCTGTATTTGGTTGCAGGTACCTCCGGTATATATTGCCCAGATTGTCATAAAAATAGGGGTTATGAGGTAAAGAGAGATGCAAAGTTTTAAACAATACCCTCTTTCTCAATGGCCGCAAGGTACTTTTTGGAGATCTGCCTGACGGGGTACCTTGCAGCGAACAATCCGATAACCAGCACGGTGATCCAAATTAAAATGATGTCAATCACCTCAATATGAACAGGGTAGGCATCAATAATAAATGAGCCGCTGCCTGAAAGTTTAATGACACCGAAGCTCTGCTGGATCCAGCTGATTGTGGTGCCAAGGAGCAGACCGGAAATGCTGCCGATGGCAGAGATCATCCACCCCTCCACCAGGAAAATCTTTTTAATCAGGGAGTTACTGGCTCCTATGTTGCGAAGGGAAAGAATGTCCTTTTTCTTATCAATGATCAGCATGGAGAGCGAACCGATTATGTTAAAGGAGGCAATGATCAAAATGAAGGTCAGAATCAGGAAAATGGCCCACTTCTCCGATCTCATGACCCGGTAGAAGAGCTCATTCTGCTGTTCCCTGTTTTTCACCTGGAACTCTTCCCCCAGCAGAGCTGCAATCTCTTTCTGAACCTGGTCGGGAGGGAAGTTGGGATCGAGTCTCACTTCCAGGAAAGAGACTTCTGCCTGGTAGGAGAGCAGCTCCCTGACAAATGCGATGTCGGTAAGAATATATTTTGAATCAAATTCCTGTTCAATGGCAAAAATGCCTGAAGGGTAAAGAAAATCCCTCCTGATCGACTCTTCGGGTTGAGACATATTAATTTTAGCTTTCCGGTCGATGGTGTATACATAGAGGGGATCGATAAAGCTGAGCCCGATACTCAGATTATAAGCCACTCCCCTTCCCACAACCGCATAGGCCCTGTTCCGGTCTTTCAACTTCATGGAGCCTTCATAGACCATGGAATCGAGTCCAGTAACATCTTGAAATGCCTCATCTACTCCTTTGATGGTGGCAATGTATTGCTTGTCTCCGTAGAGCAACAATACATTCTCCTCCAACACTTCAGACATGGCTGCCACACCCGGAAGCTCAAGGATGGATTGGGAAACTGCCGGATCGGGAGTAAAAGTTTTCCCCTCGGTGGCAGAGATCTTGATCTCCGGATCAAAAGTATTGAACAGCGATTTTACCACAGAGTCGAATCCATTGAATACCGAAAGAACAATTACAAGTGCCATGGTTCCTGTGGCGATCCCGAGGATCGAGATACCGGAAATGATATTGATGGCATTTTGCGATTTTTTACCCAGCAGGTAACGTCTTGCTATATAGAAGGAGAGGTTCACTTCCGACAATTCACGATTAGTCCGGTCCCGGTAGAGTGTTTTCCCCTCACATCAGCCATATTGAGCAGGTAACAAATGGGATAGGCCACCAGGTAATAGATAGGGAGAACCAGCAGAAAGAGCTTGCTGACATTGGCCAGCAGTATGGGATATTTCATGGATAGTTTCCAGGAGATCTTTCCCGGACCGCCGTAGGAATACTTGATGTTGATAGTTGAGAAGCCGGCTTCCCTTAACTTCTCATCAATCTCTGCCACACCATAACCATCTCTTACATGTTCATCAATGAAAGATTCTTCATGTTCGTGATGCACATCAGATCCTCCCTGATCGGAAGGTGTGGAGATTAGCAGAACTCCTCCCGGTTTTAAGCCGTTATATATGCGCTGAAAGACCGTCCGGTCATCTTCAATGTGCTCCATGACATCGACCGAGAGAACCAGGTCCCACTCTTCATTCTCATCCAGCCTGGTCAGGTCGGCATGCCGGAACTCCACTTTCTGGTTCCGGCCAATGGAGGTAAAAAAATTGTTGCAGTCGTCCACCTGCTCCTGCTTGATATCCAATCCGGTAATCCGGGCATCGGGGTATTTCCCCGAGAGGTAATATACATACTGGCCGAAGCCGGAACCTGCATCTGCAATCTGGTTCGGATCGAATCCACTTTTATCCAGGTTTCTCAACTCTCTGCGGATGTGCCACGATCGTAGAAGGAGCAGGTCCAGCAAGCTGTAAAAGAGTCTTCTGAGCTTAGGTGTTCTGTTGAATATATTGCCAAGGCTGCGCTTGATGGGATCGTACTGCATTACTCATCGTTTAGGAGGTCCTCAATCCGGTCGATGTAGTCGAGCGAATCGTCCAGGAAGAACGCGAATTGGGGAATGTGCCTCAATTGGTTCCTGAGCCTGTTGCCCATTTCACTGCGGACCAGCCCGGCCTTCTCAGAAATTTTTTTCACAGTCTCTTCAGCTCCATCTCCAGGGAAGATGCTCAGGTAGACCTTTGCAACACCCAGGTCAGGACTGATGCGCACCACGGTAACCGTGATCATCTTTCCTCCGGCGAATTCTGAACCGCTTCTCTGAAGATATTCTCCAAGCTCTTTTTGAAGTAAGCGCGATACTTTATGTTGCCGGTGGGTGGTCATGGTGGCAAAAGTACGTTTTTTCAAGAACATTTTATAGTTTTGCACGATGGACACAGTATTGAGCGGTATCAGGTCGACAGGCAAACTTCACCTGGGGAATTATTTTGGAGCAGTTAAGAATTTTGTGAAGATGCAACACGAAAACAGGTGTTTCTTTTTCGTGGCAGATTATCATTCGCTGACCACCCATCCAACTCCTGAAAACCTGCACAACAACATCAGAACCGTATTGTCTGAATACCTGGCAGCAGGACTGGATCCGGAAGTGGCTACCCTTTACATCCAGAGTGATGTACCCGAAATTCCAGAGCTTTACCTGTTGCTCAATATGAACGCCTATGTGGGCGAACTGGAACGAACCACCACATTCAAGGAGAAGATTCGCAAACAGCCGGAAAATATCAACGCCGGACTACTAACCTACCCTGTGCTGATGTGTGCCGATATTATCATTCATAATGCGGACAAAGTACCTGTGGGAAAGGACCAGGAGCAGAACCTGGA
>JAGLPR010000126.1 GCA_023137255.1 Bacteroidales bacterium
CGTTTCAACCACATGTACGGGGTAGAGTATTTTACAATGCCGGAGCCCTATAACTTTGGAGAGGAGTTGGTGAAGATCCCCGGCCTCGATGGTACAGGAAAAATGGGAAAAAGTGAAGGGAACGGAATTTACCTGTCGGATGAGCCCAAGGCCATCCGGAAGAAGGTGATGCGTGCTGTGACTGATGCCGGTCCGCAGGAGCCCAATGCTCCCATGGCAGAACCGGTGGCCAACCTTTTCTACCTGCTTGAAATCCTTTCCACACCCGATACAGTGAAACATTTCAGGGAGAGCTACAATGATTGTACCATCCGGTACGGAGACCTGAAAAAGCAGCTGGCCGAGGACATGATCACCTTTACCACTCCCATACGTGAACGGATAAACGATATCTACAATGATTCTGATTATCTGCGCAAGGTGGTGAAAATGGGGGCAGAAAAAGCCCGCGAAAGTGCATCAAAGACTGTTCGGGAAGTGCGCGAGATTATTGGTTATAAGCCCTTTTAGACAATATACTTCAGGATAAAAGTGACGCTACTAAAAAATTCTACTCTTCTGTCCGGAGGATCGATGGATTCATATTTAAGATAGTGGTAAATTACCAGAAACAAATTATTGCGCTTTATGTATACCCCTATTCACAATCTACCCGGATTTTTACTGGCACTGATTTTATTATCGATCATCTCCTGTACAGGCCCGCACATTGAAGTCACATGGGATGGGACGAGCAGTTATGAAATAGTGATTCCGCAATATGCTGATTCCACAGTTCAGCAGGCAGCCACAGAACTCAGACGCTATTTACTGCAAATTTCAGGGGCAGATCTTCAGATAACTACCCCGGATATCCGGAATCCTGAGCTGCATGGCCTATTTGTTGAGGATGGGTACCCTGATGAAGCGCTTTCTGTCCATACCATTGGCTACCGTGTTGAAGGCAAGGATCTATATATATATGGAGGAAATCCCAAAAGCACACTCTATGCGGTTTATCGCTTCCTTGAGCATGAACTAGGTTGTTTGTGGCTGAGCCCCGATGCAGAAAAAGTGCCGGAAACAGATCACATCGTACTTGATGCTGCAAGCAGTTATCGTTATACTCCGCAAATTGAAACACGTACTGTTCATTCACGACTTTTTTATGAGCATCATGCTTTTGCTGACAAACTGGGAGTCACCTATGAGGCTTTTCCAGGTTATGTGCCAGGTGCCGGGGTGCACACCTTTCACAGGTTTATGCCTGAAAATGCCTTTTACAGGGATCATCCGGAGTATTATGCCCTGCGCAACGGAAAGCGTCTTACCACACAGCTTTGTCTGACCAATGATGAGGTATTGAGGATTGTAATCGATTCGGTAAGTTCCTATTTTGAAAGGTTCCCGGATGCTGCTGTTATTTCCGTAAGCCAGGATGACAATACACTGCATTGCCAGTGCGATCAATGTGCAGCCATCGATAAGGAGGAGGGCTCCCCCAGCGGGTCTATGATCCGGTTTGTAAACAGCGTAGCACAGCATTTCCCTGATAAAACAATTTCCACCCTTGCCTATCAGTACACCAGAAAGCCTTCATTGACCAAACCGGCCTCCAATGTCCTGGTCACACTCTGCTCCATTGAATGCGACCGCAGTAAATCCATTGAAGAGGGTTGTACAGATTTTGCACGTGATCTGAAAGGATGGAAAGAGCTTTCCGGGAACATCAGGATCTGGGATTACACCACCCAGTTCACCAATTTTCTGGCACCCTTCCCGAACATGCACACCCTGAAAAACAATATTGAACTATTCAGGAATAGTCATGCAAAGTGGGTATTCGAACAGCATAGTCACCATCCCAGTGAGTTGTTTGAATTGAGATCCTACCTGACCGCACAGCTGTTGTGGAACCCGGACCGGGATACAGAAGCGATCATGCAGGAGTTCTGTACAGCCTAT
The DNA here is from genome assembly GCA_023137255.1 of Bacteroidales bacterium. Lineage (GTDB taxonomy): Bacteria > Bacteroidota > Bacteroidia > Bacteroidales. The sequence goes on from JAGLPR010000126.1 coordinate 1,945, forward strand.
TACCAGGAAGCAGCACCCTTTATTCTCGACTACATTCACATCATACATGAAGAGATTCAGGAGGTACCAGATTTCTTCCTGTTCCTGTATGGTGATCCGTCCCAGGGCTTTGAATCGTTCCTGCGGCCTGAATTGCTAACAAAATATGACAAGCTCTATGCTAGTGCTGAAGAGGCTGTCTCCCAAAAACCTGAGGTACTGGACCGGGTGAAAAGGGCCAGGCTAAGTATCCATTATACCATCCTGGAGGCATCCAGAAAGGGTATTTCTAAGGAGTATAGTTTGTCACCTGAAGTCAAGTCAAGGTTAACAATATTCGAATCGATTTGTGACTCAGCCGGGATCACCCTGATGAATGAAATGAGGTTTTCTGTAGGCGAGTATATTCAATTATATGAGAAGGCCCTCAAGCGGGCTGCCTTACCCAATCTGGCAGCTGGCAAACCGGTACAGCTACTCACTCAACCGAAAAACTATGCCAATGAAGATCCACAGGTATTAACAGACGGGGCTTTGGGAGGCAATAGTTTTTATTCCAACTGGCTGGGATTTGAAGGAAATGACATGGAAGCAGTCATTGACCTGGAACAGGTGGAGAAGATCAGCCATCTTGAAACGGCATTTTTAAAGGTTACTAACCATATTGTTTTTTTTCCCGAAGAGGTGACTATTTCCTATTCTGTTGACAATGTGACTTTTCAAAAGATTGCAGGGAAGAAAACAGCTCATCCCTTGCAAAAGGGGGATAAAATCAATGATATCGAGTACTTATCATTTCAGTTCCATCCTGTTGAGGCCCGGTATATCAAATTGCATGCACGAAGCATGAAAGAGGCACCCCCATGGCACCATGCCTCCGGATTGCCTGTCTGGACCTTTTGTGATGAGGTGATTGTCTATTGATGAATTGGAACAAACCATTCTAAAATTCTCCTGGAGATGGTAAGAGGGGATATGTTGCTGAAGAGATAAAAAAAATAAAAGTCCGCCTGTGAGAGACGGACCTGGCCCTGAAAGTTTCAGGGAATATGATGGATGAACTGTCATATTTATAAGAACAAAATGCGTGCCAAAAATATCACAATCTCCAGTCTATCCCCTCCTGACCCTGCTGTTTTAGGTAATCATTGGTTTGTGAGAAGTGCCGGCAGCCAAAGAACCCGTTGTATGCAGAGAGGGGCGATGGGTGGGCGGATTTCAGGATCAGGTGTTTGCTGCCATCTACCAGGCTCTCTTTGGCCTGGGCATAACGGCCCCAGAGCAGGAATACCACCCCGCTTTTAAGCTCCGACACTCTTTCAATGACCCGGTTGGTAAAGGTTTCCCACCCCTTTTTCTGGTGAGAACCTGCCTGGCTGTCGCGTACGGTCAGGGTAGCATTGATAAGCAGCACTCCCTGGTCGGCCCATCTCTCCAGGTTGCCATGCGCAGGAACCGGAATCTCCAGGTCAGAGTGCAGCTCCTTAAAAATATTGACCAGGGAGGGAGGCTGGGATATGCCCTGGGGTACCGAGAAGCACAATCCGTGGGCCTGACCCTTGGCGTGATAGGGGTCCTGTCCAAGGATAACCACCTTTACCCGGTCGAATGGAGTGTGTTGAAATGCATTAAAGATGAGGTTTCCGGGAGGATATATGGTATACTTCTTCTTCTCATCCACCAGGAACTCTTTCAAACTGCTGAAATAAGGGGATTGAAATTCATCTATCAGGACCTCTTTCCATCCCTTTTCAATGATCGGATCTATTGCTTGCATAAGCGTGAAAGTTACCAAAAGTGGAGGAGTCGGACAACGGTTTACATGGTAAACCTGGCAGTAAGGATAAAGTTTCGGCCTGGGGAACTCACTCCTGAGGCATAGGGCTTATAGAACTGGTCAAACAGGTTCTCGATGGCAAGAACAAAGTTAAAGTGTGCTCCCGCCTCAAAGCCCGCCTTAATATTGGCGGTCCACCACGCCGGGAATCCGTATTCCATGGCTTCTGCTTCGTTATCCTCACCATAAGGTGAGAAATCCTCCTCATTTTTCCATCCCTGGTAAACGAAATAAGTATCAATGAAGAACCTGCTTTTCCGGTAGGTAAGCGAAGTGCGGCCGAAGATGGGAGGAATGTGTCCCAACGGGACGTCATCGATTAGATTGTGGCCTTTGGTATAGTTGAGGGTGCCTTTCAGGATCATGTTTTTGTTCAGGTTGGCGGTAATACCCATGGAAACGCCGTAGATATGAGCCTGTCCGGCATTATAGTTGGTGGTCACCCTGTACCGGTCACCATCATAATCGAGGGAATCCAGTCCATTCAGCTGGTAGCCGGTCCTGACAATGGCATCGTTCAGAAAGGTGTAGTACCCCACCAGTTGTAGCTTCATGTACCCTTCCACGAACCTGCTGATCCCGATCTCTGCATTGTAGGTATATTCGGGAGAGAGATCTGGATTGGGAACCGTAACATAATCGTCTTTGGCCCTCACTTTTCCATAATCGTCCACATTTGGATTTCTGAACCCGGAAGAGAGAATGGTATTCAGCTGCCAACGGTCCGACGGGGAGAAAACCACTCCTGCACTACCGGTCAGAGCTCCGTTTTTTATATCTATCCGGTCATAGGGAAGCAGGGGATTGCTGAAAAGTGAATTCAGGGTGCCCCAGTTGTACCTCGATCCCAGGTTCAGCACCAGTTTTTCATGAAGAATCCACTTGTAACTGGCATAGGCCGATGCATTCCATATCTGGCTGCCGCCCTCCGGGTACCGGGTTTGTGCAGGCATTTGTTCCCCAGAGCGGATGTTCTCGTACCAGGCTTCCGAATCCACCAGGTTGTGACTGAACTCAGCCCCATAGTTCAATTTGTGATGGGAACTCCATACTTTTAGCAGATCGAGATTCAGAGTGAACACCAGGACATCCTCCTTCTGGGTGAGCAGCTCATCGTTTCTGAACTTGCGGGAATGGCGGTCCTCATCTATAAGCTGAAACGCCACCAGGGTGGTCATGTTGGTGAAGAGGGGATTGTCCTTTTTCAGGACATTTTTCAGTGAAACCAGGAACCTGTTCTGCGGACCATAGTAATACTGAGCGTATTTCAGGTTGTCGCCACTGTAATCATTTAATTTATCTAAGCGGTCGATGTCCGAAGAGGTGGAGTACTGCATATTCAATATCCAGTCCACATACTGAGATGGGGTATACCTGATTTTCTGAAGTATGTCGAGCTGACGGTAACCCGTGTTAAGCTGAACCAGCGGATTTTCGTTGACAAGGGTGGAGTCAACTCCATTTACCTGGTCTACATAATGCATGATCTGTCCCCACTCACCCAGGGTTGGATTTCTCCTGCTGCCGATTCTGATATCCCCCAGCTCCTTGTAAGTGATGCTGGTAAGAGTGGCCCAGTGCTTCCTGCCTGCAGAAAAATCGAGATGTCCCGTAAGCCCTTTCAGGGCTGAAATGTATTGGGTGTAGGCATTGACTTTGAACCGGGCCAGGCTGTCTTCACCCATTTGTGGCTCCCGGGTGTAGTAGTGGATGACTCCACCCAGGGCATCACTTCCATACATGATCGACGAGGGACCAAAAATTACCTCTGTCCGCTCAAGGATGGAGTGGTCTATGGTGATGGCATTCTGGAGATGCCCGTTTCGATAGATTGCATTGTTTAACCTGACGCCATCCACCACCAGCAAAATTTTATTGGCCTCAAATCCTCGTAGGATGGGACTACCACCACCTCCCTGAGTCTTTTGAATCACAATATTTCCTGTACTTTCAAGTATTTCGGCCGAAGTTAGACCGGTGGATTCCATCAGCAGATTACCTTTCAGCACATCCACCATGTACGGGATGATCAGTTTGCTTTCCCTCGATTTGGAAGCAGATATGACATATTCGTCAATCAGAATCTGTTTCCTGTCCAGCACCACCTGGCTCTGTCCCGAGATCTCAGCCATACTGAATTTCTCTGCCAGGTAGGAGGGGTGCTGGAAGATAATGGTGTCATGGTCAGGGAATATGGAGAGGTCAATCACACCCAGTG
>JAGLPR010000127.1 GCA_023137255.1 Bacteroidales bacterium
CACAGCTCATTCTCTGAAGGAAGAAGGTCTCCGAACTGGTAGGTACTCTCTTCGATCAGTCCACGAAGCAGCTCATAAAGCCTGCGGTATTGAGGAGGTTCTTTTCTGACCATGGTACAAATGAAACATTTGTCAGTATCAGACAAATTAGTTGTAAATATAAGAAGAGATATTAAATTCACAAAAACCATCCAGTTCAAATAATGTTAAATAATTAAAAAACAGCAACATAATATACATAATAAAGAATTAATATCATTCTTTTTCTGTTTCGTATAAAATGTTTATATTTGCACTTGTATATACAAGTTATTAAGTAATTCATTATGGCTGTTGTAGTAATTATGCCCCGCCAGGGACAATCGGTCGAAAGTTGTATTCTCACTGAATGGTATAAAGAGGAGGGCGAACAGGTTTCCAAAGGGGATCTGTTGTTTGCCTATGAAACCGACAAGGCTGCCTTCGAGGAGGAGGCGCCCAATGATGGTCTCCTGCTTGCCCGGTTTTTTCTGGAGGGTGATGAAGTGCCTGTTCTGCAAAACGTGGCAGTGATCGGTGTGGAAGGTGATTCTGTGGAGGAGTTTCGTCCCCAGGGAGATCCGGACCGTTCATTGAAGGAAGAGGTGGCAAATGAGGGAGTCGTAGTGGAGGCTGAACCGGTCACCCCGGAACCATTGGCCACAGTCTCTGTTTCGCAAAGCAATGGCAGGACCACCATTTCACCCAGGGCCAGGAAACTTGCCTGTAAAAAAAGAGTAATGCTGGAGAACCTTCAGGGCACCGGTCCGGGCGGAAGGATCATTGAAAGGGATGTGCTGGAGGCCATCAGGCATGGCAAACGATTAACCCCGCTTGCTAAGAAAAAGATGGAAGCGGAAGGATTGACGGTACCTGCCGGTAGCAATGAAGAGTGCGGCAGGTACAGAACCAGCGACCTGGTTGAACCGGCTCCATCTGCTGCAGGTACTGCAGGCCTGGAGGGGAGAGGTTCCTATTCCGATGTGCCGCTCAGCAATGTGAGAAAGATCATTGCCGGTGCCATGCAACGCTCGCTTCAAAACTCAGCGCAGCTTACCCATCACATGAGCGCCAATGTATCAGGGATGCTGGAGCTAAGACGCCAGGTGAAGGCCAGGCAGAAAGATGGGTATCCCTACAACATCACACTGAACGATATGGCCTGTTATGCAGCGATCAGGAGCCTGAAGCTGCATCCCGGGGCCAATGCCCATTTCCTGGGTGAGAGCATTCGTCAGTTCAGCCAGGTCAACCTGGGTCTTGCCGTAGATACGGACCGGGGTCTGATGGTTCCTGCCCTGCTGAATGCAGACCTTCTCTCGCTCCCCGGACTTTCCGTTAGTCTGAAAGAGATGGCCGACAGGTCAAAACAGGGAAGTATCTCTCCCGACCTGATTGTTCCGGAGGCGGCATCATTTACAGTTTCAAATCTGGGCAACTATGGGGTGGAGATGTTCACCCCGGTCATCAACCTGCCCCAGGTGGCCATCCTGGGTGTGAACACCATCATTTTGAGGCCGGCTGCACTACCTGATGGTAACTTTGGGTTCCAGCCGTTTATGGGTCTCTCTCTTACTTATGACCACCGGGCTATTGACGGGGGTCCGGCCACACTGTTTTTGGCCGAGATCAAAAACCAGATAGAATCCCTCACCACCGACCTACTTTAACCCTTTAATCCATTAACCCATTAACATATTAACTCATTAACTTATTAACCTTCCCCCATGCCAAAAACTCAATTTATCAATCCGGCCGAAGCCAGGAAATCTAAAACCCTGAATTTAGGAACGATTCCTGTCAATGTATATAACAAGTCCATCAAGGATGAACTTTCACGTTTTTCCAAGGATGACCTGGTAAGAATTTACAGGGATATGTTGATCATCCGGGAGTTTGAAACCATGCTGAACCTGATTAAGACCAAAGAGGAATTCAATGGGGTCGCCTATACACATCCCGGACCTGCCCACCTTTCCATTGGACAGGAAGCTGCAGCTGTAGGGATGGCTTACAAGCTTGATATAGATGATTATATATTTGGGTCACACCGCTCCCATGGAGAGATCCTGGCCAAGGGGCTTTCAGCCATCCAGAAATTGGATGACGATATCCTTTATAAGATCATGAAGAACTTCTTTGATGGTCGCATCCTATCCATCGTCGAAAAAGGTCACAAAGGGGATATGAAATCGCTGGGCTTAAAATTTCTTATCTATGGAACGCTGGCGGAGGTCTTTGCACGTGAAACCGGTTTTAACAAAGGGCTTGGTGGATCCATGCATGCTTTCTTTACACCCTTCGGGATCTACCCGAACAATGCCATTGTGGGTGGATCAGGCGATATCGCTGTAGGAGCAGCACTTTACAAAAAAGTGAATCGTAAGTCCGGGATTGTGGTGGCAAATATCGGTGATGCTTCCCTGGGCTGTGGCCCTGTTTGGGAGGGGATGTCTTTCGCTGCCATGGACCAGTACCATGAATTGTGGGAAGGGGATATGCAGGGGGGACTGCCTATTATTTTTAATATTATGAATAACCAGTATGGAATGGGTGGACAGACCTGTGGTGAAACCATGGGTTATACAATAGCAGCAAGGGTTGGAGCTGCAGTGAACCGGGAGAATATGTATGCTGAACGGGTGGATGGTTACAATCCGCTGGCAGTGATTGATGCCTACGAAAGAAAGATGCAATTGATGGAGGAGAAAAAGGGACCCATACTTCTGGATGTGCTTACTTATCGTTATAGCGGTCACTCGCCTTCCGATTCATCCTCTTACCGATCCAAAGAAGAGGTCGAAGCATGGGAATCTGTTGATTCTATTCTATCCTATGGAAAGGAGCTAATTGAAGCTGGTTTGGCAGATCAATTCACACTGGACCAGATCAAGAAAGAGACAGATGATCTTATCATGGGTTCATTTAAATTGTCCATTGATGACCAGTTATCACCAAGGATGGATCTGGTGGCCAATCCGGGTCTCATCGGGGATATGATGTACTCCAACGGATCGGTTGATGCCATGGAAGAGGGCCCACTGGATACTTTGATGCCACTTGAGGAGAATCCCAGAGTAAAACAGATCGCAAGGAAGGAGCGCTATGCTTTTGATGACAAAAGAAAGCCTTACTCAGCTATGAAACAGTATCAGTTTCGCGATGGGATCTTTGAAGCTATCGTTGACAGGTTCTATAAGGATTCAACGCTCGTTGCATATGGGGAGGAAAACCGTGATTGGGGAGGGGCCTTTGCAGTCTACCGCGGACTCACTGAAGCGTTGCCTTACCACCGCCTGTTTAATTCTCCCATTTCAGAAGGAGCCATTGTGGGAACGGCCATTGGCTATGGCATGTGTGGCGGACGTGTGATCCCGGAGATCATGTATTGCGATTTCCTGGGTCGTGCGGGCGATGAGGTGTTTAACCAGCTGCCCAAATGGCAGGCCATGAGTGGGAATCTGATTAAGATGCCGGTTGTGCTGAGGGTATCGGTGGGATCAAAATATGGAGCCCAACACTCACAGGACTGGTCATCGCTGGTAGCCCATATTCCAGGGATCAAGGTGGTCTTTCCGGCCACTCCTTATGATGCCAAAGGATTAATGAATGCCGCCCTCCAGGGTACCGATCCGGTGATCTATCTTGAGAGTCAGCGTCTGTATGGGATCGGTGAAGAGTTTCATAAAGAGGGTGTTCCTGAGGAGTATTATGAAATTCCACTGGGCGAACCGGATATTAAAAGGCCGGGGGAGGATATTACCATCCTGACTATTGGTGCCACCCTTTATCGGGCCATGGAAGCTGCGAAGCAATTGGAGGATCAATATGGAATGTCGGCCGAAATCATCGATGCCCGCTCGTTGGTACCCTTTAATTACGAGCTGGTTCTGGAATCGCTTAAAAAGACCGGCCGGATTCTTTTGCTTAGTGATGCCAGTGAAAGGGGATCTTACCTGAAGGATATGGCACACAATATTACTGAGCTTGGATTTGATGACCTGGATGCCCCACCTGTGGTAGTGGGTTCACGCAACTGGATCATCCCTGCTTATGAGTTGGAGGACTATTTCTTCCCCCAGCCCTCCTGGATCGTTGATGCCATTCATGAGAAGATCGTACCTTTAAAAAACCATACAAGCACACAGAACTTCACATCCGGTGAGCAACTTCGCAGAAGCAGGCTGGGTGTTTAACACTATATAATTTATGGGTTTTTTTGATGCATTTCCCGACCGATCCACACTGCTTCAATCTAATGAGAGAGGGCACCCTGGTTTTCCCCTGAAGGTCAACAACCACATACATACACCCTACTCCTTCAGTGCTTTTGATAGCATTGATGCAGCTGTGCAGAAGGCCGAGGCAGAGGATATCAGGGTGTTGGGAATCAACGATTTCTATGTGACCGAAGGATATACCGATTTCATTGATAAGTGCCGCGCCCACAAACTGTTTCCACTTTTAAATATCGAATTGATCGGTATCAGTAAAGAGGATCAGGACCAAGGGATCAGGGTCAACGATCCCAACAATCCGGGCCGTATCTATATCAGTGGGAAGGGGTTGCCACATCCTTCACAGTTGCCGGCGGACCAGCAGCAGAAACTGGACCGGGTGGTGGAGGAGAGCAACATGCAGGTCGCCAGGATGATCGACCTGGTGAACCGGTGGATGGAATTTCAGCAGGTGGGATTCTCTCTTACTGTGGAGGAGATTATGGAGGAGCATGCAGAACAGCTGCTACGCGAACGTCACGTGGCCAAGGCGATCCGGGTAAAGCTTGAGCAGCAAGCCGGAAGTGAAGAGGAGTTCTATGGACTACTGCAGCGAATATATGGAGGAACGTTGTCCGAAAAGCCGCGCCAGGATATTGCCGGGCTGGAGGAGGAGCTGCGTGCCAGGCTCCTTAAGGCAGGCGCCCCTGCATTTGTAGCAGAGGATGAGAAGGCATTTATGAGCATGGAGGAGATCGTCCGGATCATTGAAAATGCCGGAGGTATTCCCACCTATCCCATGCTGCTGGATGGTGCCGGGGGACAAATCACTCAATTTGAAAGCGACCGGGAACGTCTGTTGGAAGTGCTGAAGAGACGCGGATTTCGATCCGTGGAGATGATTCCAATGAGGAATCGCTTCGAGGTGCTTAAAGAGTATGCAGAGTACTTCTACCAACATGGTTTCATTGTCTCCTTTGGTACCGAACACAACACCACCGCCATGAGGCCCCTTACGGTGGCTTGCAAAAATGAAACGCCTCTGGACGAATCGCTGATGAAGATATCTTTCAACGGGGCAGCCTGCCTGGCTGCACATCAGTACCTGGTTGCAAAAGAGGGTCCCGATTACCCCACAGCAGGTCGTAAGGAGATGGAGAAGTTGGGCAGAGCGGTGATGAAGCACTATTTTTCGAACCTATAATCCCCATATTCCCATGGAACAGAAGCAGCAGCAGATACTGGATTTGATCCCTGCCATTCGCATGATTATCTCCTCAAATTCGCTGAAGAGCGGGAGTTTTGTCCCCCTCGACCAGTTGAGTGAGACCGATGCGGAGAAAATCACTGTCCGGCTGGGAAGAAGCATCTCGGTTTTCCGGGGCGCACCCAAACAGATTCTGGAAAAGGTGGAGGCCACCAGAGGGGAGATCGGGGAGTATCTTTTTATTGAAGAGCTGGGACTCCTGGGACTCTCCTCAAACAAATCGAAGGTGGAACAGAAACTGGCCACCGTTCGCAAAGAGAGCAGGGGAGCCGAGCTGCCTGAGCATGTAGCTACCCCGCAGATCAAAAAGCCCCTCTACAACAAAGTGGTGGCTATTACCGGGGCTGCTATGGGTTACGGTGAAGGCATTGCCAGGCAACTGTTTGGCGAAGGAGCCAACGTGGTTATTATGGATATTAACGAAGAGGCAGGCAGGGCCCTGTCGGTTGAACTGAACAGACAAATCTCCCCCAACCGGGCGTGGTTTGTAAAGGCCGATGTAACCAGCCTGGAATCGATGAAGGAAGCGGTCTATGAAACGGTTCTGGAATTCAGCGGACTGGATGTGATGATCAGCAATGCAGGGGTACTAAAGGCAGGAAGCATTGAAGACCTGGAGCCGGACGAATTCGATTTTGTGACCCGGGTCAATTATTATGGCTACTACAATTGCGTAAAAGCAGTGGTGCCGGTAATGAAGCTTCAGAACCGGTTTTCAACCCGTAATTTCGGGGATATTATCCAGATTAACTCCAAGTCGGGACTGGAGGGGAGCAAGAAGAACTTCGCCTATGCCGGCAGTAAGTTTGCCGGTGTGGGACTCACCCAGTCGTTTGCTCTGGAGCTGTTGGGCGACCGGATCAAGGTAAATGCCATCTGTCCGGGTAACTATTTCGAGGGACCGCTCTGGTCCGATCCGAAGAAAGGACTGTTTGTCCAGTACCTGAATGCCGGCAAGGTGCCGGGAGCCCTTACGATCGAGGATGTAAAGCGTCATTATGAATCGATGGTGCCTGCCGGACGCGGATGCAGGGTAGAGGATGTGATCAAAGCCATCAAATATGTAATCGATCAGGAGTATGAGACTGGTCAGGCCATCCCGGTCACCGGGGGACAGGTCATGTTAAGTTAAAGAGATCTATGAAGATAGAAGGGATAATTTTTGACCTGGATGGAACGCTGGTGCACACCATCGAGGATATTGCAGGGGCAGCCAATGTGCTGTTTGCCAGACACGGATTGCCGGAACACGGAATCGATTATTATCTTAAATGGATCGGGAACGGGGCGGTAAAGTTCATTGAACGCGCCCATGGCCAACCTGTGAGTGAAGAACAGCTCAAGGCGTATGTGTCTGAATTCAAAGAGATCTATGCAGGAAATCTGCACGATCAAAGCCACCTTTATGAAGGCATCCCGAAGGTACTGGATGAGCTGGTAAGTCGTGGAATCAAGATCTCTGTGCTATCCAACAAGCCCCATTTGCTTACCCGGAAAGTGTGTGAGTTCTATCTGTCTGATTGGCCCTTAGATCCGGTACTGGGACAGCGTGAGGAGGTGCCACGGAAACCCGATCCTGCAGCAGCTTTTGAAATCGCCAAACACATGGATATTGCCCCGGATAGAATCCTGTTTGTGGGGGATTCCGACAACGATATCCTGACGGCTCAGGCTGCAGGCATGATCCCCCTGGGGGTCAGCTGGGGCTACGGACGGCTAGTGAACAACCCCGTTGAGGGCATGGGAACACTGGCTGAGCAGCCTTCTGAAATACTGAATATTGTAAGCTAATGCAGATAAGATGAAAACCAGAGCAGTCAGACTATACGGCAAGAAGGATTTACGGGTGGAGGAATTTGATCTGCCCCCCATCAAAGAGTATGAGATCCTGGCGAAGGTGGTGAGCGACAGCCTCTGCATGTCCTCCTACAAAGCAGCCATCCAGGGATGCGATCACAAAAGAATACCCGACGATGCAGCTGAGAAACCGGTAATCATCGGTCATGAATTTGCCGGGGAAATTATGGAAGTGGGAAGCAGGTGGAGCGGCCAGTTCAGTGCGGGCGATAAATTTGCCATCCAGCCGGCCCTTAATTATCCGGACGGACCGGTTGGACTCCTTGGGGCTCCCGGATACTCCTACCAATACCTGGGCGGGAACGCCACCTACGTGGTCATTCCAAAGGAGGTGATGGAAATGGGTTGCCTGCTGGTCTACAAAGGACCGGGATACTATCCGGCCTCCATGGCAGAGCCCTACTCCTGTGTGATCGGGGCCATGCATGCCAATTACCATATTAGGCCAGGGACCTATGTGCACGACATGGAGATCGTGGACGGCGGAAAGATGGCGTTGTTGGCGGGTGTGGGCCCCATGGGGCTGGCAGCCATCAGCTATGCCCTGAATCGCGAGGGACACAAACCTTCGCTATTGGTGGTGACCGACATTGACCAGGATCGGCTCGATCGTGCTGCACACCTTTACTCTCCTGACTATGCAAAGGAGAGAGGGGTGGAACTTCACTATGTTAATACAGCCGCAGCGGAGGATCCAGCCGCCCATATCAAAGCGATCAATGGGGGAGAGGGATACAACGATGTATTTGTATTTGCCCCGGTGAGCAAGGTGATTGAACAGGCCGATCAGCTGCTGGCATTCGACGGCTGCCTGAACTTTTTTGCCGGTCCGGCCGATACCAGTTTTAGTGCAAAGCTCAATTTCTACAATGTGCACTACTCCTTTACGCATATCGTGGGGACCAGCGGGGGAAATACCGATGACATCAAGGAGTCGCTCGATTTGATGGAAAAGGGACTGGATCCTTCGGGATTAATTACACATATCGGGGGACTCGATGCGGTTCCGGAAGCGACCCTGAACCTGCCGGGTATTTCCGGGGGAAAGAAACTGATCTATAACCACCTGGAGATGCCGCTGACCGCCATCACAGATTTCCGGCAACTGGGGGAGAAAAATCCTATGTTCAGTGATCTGGCAGATATCTGCGACCTCCACGGGGGATTGTGGTCGGTGGAGGCCGAAGAGCTGTTGCTATCTTACAAACATGAATCTTAGTCCGCAAAATGGTAGTATTGGACCAGGTTATTTCTTTTTCCCTTTTTCTTTTTCCGGTTTGGGTTTCTTGGAGCCCTCATTAACCTGAACGCCCTTATCCTTATTTTTATAGCTTGCTTTGTGGTTAGAATTGTATTTCTGTGGTGAATCAGTATCCAGCTCCAGTTCCACTTTGAATGCCCCATTCAGGTCTATTTCTGCATACAATGACGGCAGTTTGACATTTACTTGCCAGGTGTCTCCACTCATATATATGTACACATTCTTTTGGATATCAAAATAGAAATTTTGGTCCGGGAAGTAGACGTGCCTTGTTTTTTCCCTGTAACCATGTGCCGGAGCCCAGGCTGGTGGTCCTTTAGGTTTATCATTACCCTGTCCAAATGTTTCAGCGGGCATAACTAAAGCCAGCATCAGTATTACTGCAATTCCAGTCAATCTGGTTTTCTGTTTCATATCGATATCGAGTTTTTATTGCTTTTGTCTACTTGTTATCCTTAATCCAAATGGGCGTTGTGTCAGATGTATGTTCTCGACCGATGATGTCTTTATACAGTTCAGGTCTCCTTGCGTTTTTATATCTCCAGCCACCTGATAATTTGATTTTCTCTCTAGTTATTTTCGAGATCGCAATGTCATCAGAAAAAGATTTAATTTCAGACAGAACTTCACCAAATGGGTCAATAATCATTGAATTGCCGTTTTTCAGGTGCTCACCGTCATAACCTATCGGATTGGTAAAAGCATAGTATACTCCATTGTCATATGCTCTTGCAGGCAACCATCTCATTAACCAACGCCTGCCTTTGGGTCCGTCAAACTCTAATCTTAATGAAACCGGGTCATTGTCTCTGTTCTGCCAAAACTTATCATCTACATAATCTCGTCCAGGCATTGCAGAAGGAGTGCAACATGTAACATGTGGTGCAAAAATTATTTCCGCTCCTAAAAGTGAAGTTGCTCTGACATTTTCAATTACATTATTATCATAGCAAATCAGTATTCCGCACTTCCAACCCAGAAGATCAAAAACACAATATTTATTGCCAGAAGACATATGCTTGCTAATGAAGGGGTGTAGTTTTCTATATTTTGCGACCATCCCATCTTTTGTGACACAAACATATGTGTTGTAAATTCTCCCATCCTCTTTTTCAACCAAACCAGCCAAAATAGGAATATCATGTTCTTTTGAAATCCCGATTAATTTTTGTGTGCTTTCTCCATTTGGTACATTCTCTGCCAATGTCGTAATCTCTTCAAGACTCAAATCTTTGGTATAAGTATAGGCTGTAATCGACATCTCGTGGAAACTGATCAAATCTGCACCACTGGATTTTGCTTTTTTTGCTAATTTGCTGATTACAGATAAATTATAAGACTTATCTCCGTCTTTGGGTTCAAATTGAGCTACTGCTATATTCATGTCCTTTAATTTCATTTCTTCACTATTTTCATTATTTCAATCGCTCGTGTTACAGGCAGGGCAACAATTTCACGTCCTCTGTATCCTTTCATAGTAGTGGCCATGAACAGAGAATTATAGATGGCCTCCTGCGTTGCCTCCTCAACGGCTTTGAAAAGGATTGATAAGGCATCATTGGATATCAAATCGGGTATGGAGTTGGTACTTGTTTCTCCTTTGTGCGGGATAGTATAAGCCGTGGAAAAGGCAATGGAATAGTCTCCTGATCCGGCTGACATATAAGTTGTTGTCCTTCCCATACCAATAAAAGCTCTTTTTGCCAGTCGCTTAATGTTTCTCGAATCGAGCGGGGCATCCGTTCCAACGATGATCATGCATGATCCTTCGCCATCATAATTTTCTGGTAATACTGCATCCCTGGTAACCTTAGTTCCGTTTAGTACCAGATATCTGCCGAAATTTGATTGTACCAGTACACCTACAGTATAGGTCCGCCCATTTATTTCAGGGCTTACCCTTGAAGCTGTTCCGATACCCCCTTTGAATCCAAGGGCAATGGTCCCGGTACCTGCTCCAACGCAACCTTCTTCAACTATGCCTTCGCTGGCTGATTTTATTGCATCAATCACATCCTGTTCTTTCACATGCAATCCCCTGATGTCATTCAGCCAGTAATCATTGGTTTCACCCACTACAGAATTTACAGACCATAAATCTTCATTGCCGGGCTGCTCAATCGAATATTTTATCACGGCATTTGCTGCTGTTGGAACGCTGAGTGTGTTTGTCAGGATAATCGGGGTTTCAATGTTTCCCAATTCTTCAACCTGTGTATAACCTGTCAGCTTCCCAAATCCGTTGAAAACCACGATTGCTCCAGGCACCTTTTCCTGGAATATATTTTTAGAATGGGGTAAGATGGCAGTCACCCCAGTTCTCACAGAATCACCTTTGATGAGGGTTTTATGTCCCACTAAAACACCTTCAACATCTGTAATGGCATTATAAGGACCGGTTTGCATTTCACCCACCTTAATCCCACACTCACTGATTCTTTTACGGTCAGAATCATTTTGTGAATAAGAGGTTTTTACCAGGCAAAGGGCAATGATAATGAACAGGTATCGGATTAGCATTTTAGTAAGATTTCTTTTCATTTAGTATTAGATAATCTGCATATTGTTGGAACCACTCCTCCAATTCACTCTTCTGAAGATATCCGGATAATACCTCTAAATACTTTTCTTTTGCATTTGGATTGTTCACTTTCTGGATGTTAACCTCCTCAAAAAAGCCATGTAAGTTATTGAATCCAATTGCTAAATTCAACTCGTGCCAGAATAAACTAGCCTTGTTAAAGCTCTGCAATTTCGGGTCGTTTTTTTCTATCCTCTGAATTAAATATTCCATTCCTGAGTACTTCCTGTAATCGTGAGGTTCCGGCCAGCAATCAATCCCGAATTGCTTGTAGATCGAATCAATGATGAAGTTTCCAAAATAATCAGCCCAAGACTCACGATAATCATATGACATCCAATTGTTTCTGTTATGTGTTGTATTATACATACAAAGGTGTCCTATCTCATGACAAAGTCCATAAATATTATTCTTTTTGCTATCATCAGGTGGTAACAGGCTGGTGAGAGATGAATATTCCAATCTTATCTCCTTCAAATTCTTACGGTTAAAATATAGGACACTTCGGTCAGTTCGGAGGATTGAAAATCTAATCTTTTCCGGAAGAAGAAAGCCATTATTTGCAGCTATCGACCATGCTGACTCTAGCATCTGTAAACTGGCTAGAGCATATTCTTCAGCCTCTAGTTCATACTTTGCATTGAAATGGGCTGTTTCGATCTTCTTGGTCTGTCCGCTGATGGCAGTCATGACAAAGATTAAGGAAAACGTACAAATGAATTGGTGCATTGGACTAAAATATTGGGGTATCTACCTTGTTGGTGGTAGTTTGTTCTGTTCAGTCTTATTAAAGTCAAAGGAACCGAAGCTCACGAGAAGCGTAGCTTCGAGTAATCACTCTTCTTTAGGAAAGGGAGGATTTCAGTTTCTTATCAAAATGGATTGCATGAAAAACGGAAAAATTGTTCTGATTTTGAAATTTTTAATTCCAATTCTATTCAACATAGCCTTAATTTCATTTGGTCTATATGCAGCCCGAATTGAATTGAAAAAACCGGTTTGAGATTTTATATAATAAAGCCATCTAACTCTTTTTAAATCATGAATATAGAGTAAGCCATTATCCTTCAGCATTGAATGTAAGTTCTTTATTGCCAATTCCGCATTATCCCAATGATGTAATGTAAAAGTTGAATAAATTAGATCAAACTCTCCTAAATCTTTTATAGAATCTATATCACAAGCATCACCGGTCATATATTTAATTCTTGACTTTAAATTTTCAGCTAAATCCAGTTGTGCAAGCTTAATCATTTCAGGTGAGATATCATTTGCGATAATTTCTACATCTGGATGTTGAGTCGCAATAAGCTGTGTAATAATTCCTGGTCCAGAGCCAATTTCTAAATATTTGCCTTTGATGTCCAGCTTTTTTAGAGAAGACAAAAAATTGCTAAATCTTGCTTTCGAAGCATTTTTCGCATCAGTCAGGTATGTTTTTGCATTTTCAATGTCAAAAAAGTAATCCTGGTGATTTTCTACAATTCGCTCCATAATTGGCCTCTGCTTTGATATTTTTTTAAAACGGGGAAGGCTACATTTGCATGTCTATAAGAATCCATATTTGTCAGCCAAAAAAGTTAATAATAAGGATAATGAGAATGAGATTATTGGTGCTATTATCCACATTAAGAAAAATTTCCGAACCTCTGTTTTTTTGAAAATATTCTTGGCTCCTAATTTTGCAACGCCAATTCCTAAAATTGCTGCAACATTCAATTGGACTAATGAAGATGGGATTCCCTTTAATATTGATGCTAACAGCAATAAGCTTGCAGATACAAAGGCAATTATTACGGCTTCAAATTTTCCAAATAGAACAATTTCCTTTCCTGTGTTTTGTACAATTTTGTGTCCAAAAATCGAGCTTCCAATTCCAAAGCTTGGTGCCACGATCAAGGTCGATAATATCATTATCAATATGAAATTTTCATCTATGGATATGTTGAGCTCATTTGCGGTCATTGAGGCAATCGGTCCGGCTGCATTTGCAACATTGTTTGCGCCAATCGAGAAAGCAACATACAAAGACATAATTAAAATTAGTCCATTCCAAATGGGTCTCATATTAGCGCTTTGTGCCCTTGGCATGGTATAACCTCTTTTTCTCATGGGACGATAAATGTATTTCCCGAGAAAAAGACTGATAAAGAATGAGATTATTGGAAGAATAAACCAAGTTGGCAGAATTTCAAGAAACAGTTTCTCTGTATTTAAAACATTAAAATATATTGCTGGCGCTACAACTGAAAGGACGGTTGCCTGACTTGTAGATTGTGGTATGCCAAAAAGATTTGAAATCAGCAGAGCGATCGCAACGGAAAAAAGAATAATTGATACAATTGTAAAGGACATCATTTCGGGTGCTAACAACCCTTTCCCCATAGTTGTCGCAGTTCCTTTTCCCGCTATAATTGCTCCCAGAAAAACCATTATTCCAAATAGTCCAGGGATCAGACTTTTTCTGATAACATTTGCACCGTAAGCGGCTGAAAAAGCGGGCCCTGTTCCACTTCCCCCCATTGTTATAGCTAAAAACATAGCAATAATAAATGGAATTAACAGGTGACTAAATAGTGGAGAAATCATTTTTATAATATTTCAATACTGGGTAACGGTCAGGTAAATATCCCGTGCTGGTTACCTACTGATTTTTTTGTGTTTGAATTTACGAAATTCTGATTGACTTCAAGTAACCAGGCTTTAGCATGGCGTTAATGCCATTGAGAGCTATGAAGGTAACCATATCAACCGTATCGGGGAGCGTATCCAGACCAAAACTCTTCCTTTCTTTTCGGAACACCTGATTTTTGATTAGCGCAATAACAAAACTGACTTTCCTGTACTGCTTGAATGGAATTGCAGAGCAGATTCTATCTCTTGTAGTTTAAAGGTCCTTCCCAGGTTGGTTTTGAAATGTGGCTTGTGGATGATCTGGTTTATATCGTTTAATGCTCTGTTAAGTTCTTCTGAATCCTTTACAGTTCTGCTCGTGAAATTCCCAAAACCTCTTATGGTTAATCCTCTCATTAATATAGTACTAGTGTGAATACTCAGAGGCTCATTACCTCCAAGAAAACCATAGGTATAGATTGAAGAATTCTGAGGTATTACTTTTGCAACTTTCCCAAGTAATGTACCACCAACACCATCAAAAACAGCGGTTGTCTTAAGCTGATTAGATAGCTCTTGCAGCTGGCGCTCGAATTTCGGATCGGTTTGGACCAAAATATGGGAAGCATCCATCTCTTCAAGTTCAATCTTTGCCTTCTCACTCCTTACTAAAGAAATTAATGGTACATCAAATTCCTGGCACATGCCCAGCATCGCCAATCCTGTCGCTGAATTTCCTGCAGTACAGATAATTCCCTGATGCCCCTCTTCTCGTATTTGTTTTATAAATGCATAAGGAGTAATTGTATTCACTAATGAACCCGAATAATCAATGGGAGCTACATTATCCGGGAGTATAACACAGTTCAGATGATGCACCTGGGAATATTCGCACCAGGTTCCAACAATATGATTGGTGAACCGTAGAGAACGATAAATGGCCACGTTTCGTCCTTCATATTCCCGGGAAACTCCCTCTCCAATGGCAATTACCTTTCCCACCCCGGATACTCCGCACATCTCATATTGACTACCATGAGGAAATGCTCCTCCAATAAATGCTAGGTCTCCTGAATTAATCGCACATGCTTCCATTTCAACGATTAAATGCCCATTTTGTGCATCTCTCGGTTCAGGCACATCTCTCAGTTTAACTTCTCCTGCTTTTTTTAAACAGATTGCTTTCATATGTTGTTATTTCATTGCTTCGCCTAATTTCTCTACTTTGTCTAACTAATTTTTCCGTTTCACATTATCTGAACTCTTGACAGGTCCAAAAGCTGATATTCTCACTGGTTTTACTCCGCAATAATGTAGAATAGATTTTCTCATTGAATTATGTCCAGGGTTTCCATAGGCCAGGGAGTAATACCAAGCCGGTGTGTCCATTGTAACAATTAATCTTGCCGTTTTGCCCTTCAATAGTATTTTTTGGAAATGGAGAGTTTTCCTGGTATTCAAAAGCAAATTTCGGTAAAAAAAACTCTGTCAATAAATCCTTTTAACAAAGCAGGATAGGTCCCCCACCAATTTGGATAAACAAATACAAGATGGTCTGCTTTATTAATCTCAGTCTGAATATTCACAAGATCAGGTTCAAGTTCAGTTCTTTTATTGTATCCGTGTTTTAGAATGGGTGTAAATTCTAAGTCAACCAGATTGATCAACTTAACAGGAGTATTCGACTTCTCTGCACCAATTTGATAGCTTTTTGCCAATTCACTACAGAAACTATCTTTATCCGGGTGACCATTTATTATTAAAATATTCTTCTTCATTTTATCTCACTTGAGTTTATCCTACTTGTCTGTAAAATCACTTCTCTTCAGGGAGTGGATATAAGGACTAATCCTAGCCCGAGTTTACGGGTTATCA
>JAGLPR010000128.1 GCA_023137255.1 Bacteroidales bacterium
CTCGGGTTCAGATACTTGGGATTCTACAGGAGTGGATGATTCATTCTCCTGTGAAAATTCTTCCTTTTTGCTCTCCTTTTCCTCTTGAAGCGGTTTTGTTTGCTTTGTTTCTGGTGGCTGCTCTTCGTGTATCTTATCTTTCAGAGGATCGTTTTCATCAATAGTTTTCATAACAGGTAGAGGGTTAGTAGCTCGCTAGATCATACAAATTAGTCATTTTTCATTAAACGGGCACTTTTTCAGAAAAAAACTGTTCTATCTTCGTAGCAAATCAAACAGGTATGCGGATCGACATTATTACGGTAATACCTCAATTGCTTGACGGACCTCTGACCCACTCCATCGTAAAGAGGGCCAGAGAGAAAGGACTTGTGGAAATTCACGTTCACGATCTCAGGGACTTTTCTCTGGACAAGCACCGGAGGGTGGATGATTATGCTTTTGGCGGGGATGCCGGCATGGTCATGGCCATCGAACCGATCCAGAGGGCAATCTCGCATCTGACCTCACAAAGAAGCTACGACGAGGTGATCTATACCTCCCCGGACGGAAACAGTTACAACCAGCAGGAAGCCAATCGCCTGGCCCTCGCTGACAACATTATCATTCTTTGCGGACACTATAAAGGCGTGGATCAGCGGATTAGGGACCACTTGATCACACGAGAGTTCTCCATCGGAGATTATGTACTCACCGGAGGTGAACTGGCTGCTGCGGTGATTACCGATAGTGTAATCAGGCTTCTTCCAGGTGCCATTTCAGATGAGACCTCTGCGCTTACTGACTCGTTTCAGGATGGATTGCTGGCTCCTCCTGTCTATACACGGCCGGCCGATTACCAGGGCTGGAAGGTGCCGGAAATACTATTGTCGGGGCATGCAGCCAAAATCGACCAGTGGAAACATGAGCAATCGCTGGAACGAACACGTAAACTGAGGCCCGATCTGCTTGAAGGCAAGGAGGAGGATTAATCTATCGCAATACTTTCCGCACAAAAGCTACTGTAAAATAGGACATCAGGAACAGTCCGAAAAATCCTTCAATGGCTGAGACCCAGCGAACCGCACCAAAAGGGTAGTGATCACCGTAACCTATGGTAAGAAATGTAATGGCACTGTGGTAGAAAGACCTGGCCACCATGGAGAGATGATCATCTACAGAGGCCACAATATCGGCAGAGGTCTGCCACAGAAGCAGCAGGTAGATCAGGCTAAAAATAATGAAGCAGGTTAACATGGTAATCAGCACCCTTACCGGACTGGTGGCGTAGAGCCCGGCTTTGTCAAACAGACCCAGCTTGAACCAGTAGAGGGGATATTGATAAAGTCCGTTCACGCGCTTCTGTTTCACCGATTCGGTCAGATTGGCCTTTGATTCACACCTTTTGAATTCCACATAGGCGTAATCCTCCGAATTGTAAAGGCCGAGGTTCTTAAAATTCTCCTTCAGAATCCTGAACTGCTCAGCTCTGATACGATAACTACTCTGCAACTGGGAACTAATCAACCTTTTTACCTTGTTCCTGCTCCAGTCGATGTAGAGTCGGCCAATAAGCCGCATGCCAGCCATGTATAGTGTCTGTACCTCTGCTGAGAATTCATGTGGATTCAGATCAATGATGTCCCGGATGATGGTATTGGACAGGTCAATGGTTTCACTCTGCTGAACCCTCAGGTCCACAAATCCATCGAGGTGACAAAAGCTGAGTGAGAGGGTGTGAAACCATGATTTATAGAAGCTTACCTTCTCAGGGCCGAAACTGGTGCGTTCGAAGCTCACATCCACATTTTCAAACATCACCTCTTCAAAACTAAAGGTACCGGATCCCAACACAGCACGTTTAAAGCTGAATTTGCCGGAATCCATCTCACACTCATCGAACACCACCTCTCCCTCACCAAACAAAGACCGGTTGAAATTAATCCGTCCCGTCCCGAATTCCACGGTCCGGAAATCCACACGACCCTGTCCAAATTCGGTTCTTTCAAAACTGACATTTCCATCCTTAAAGGATGCAAAGTGAAAATCCACTTTTCCTGTACCAAAACGGGCCACCTTAAACGAGGCATCGTTGCTGCCAAAATCTGTATTGATGAAGTTCACATTGCCCTCAAGAAATTCAGTATTTACAAACGAGAGGCTGCCCGTACCAAATGAGGCGTACTGAAAATCTTTGGTCCCGTTTCCAAACCGGCAGTTCTTGAATGAAACCTCTGCAACATCGATAATCACATTTTTAAAATCGAAGTACCCCTCCGGAAAACGTGTGTTATGAAAAGTAACCTGTTCTGTTTTAAAGTGTGCAGCCTCAAACACAACATCTCCCCTGTTTATCCAGGCATCTCCGAGACTAAACTCTATCCCTTCAAATACTGCGTTTGAAAAATCGAGGCTTGCATCTCCACCAAAGAGGGAGTTCCTGGCTGTAAATCCATTCAGAACAACAACTTCCTTTTCATCCATGTTCCTGGTTAGTCTGTAGTCGCGAAGCGAAAATTTATCTATAAAACAGTTGTCGAGGTTCAACTCCTCTCCCCTGTCAATGGCTTTGTAGATCTCCTTTTCACCCAGGTAACCCATCAGTTCGACCAAGGGTTTCTCTCTCTCCTCCACCAGGAAATGGATCAAAGCTGTTCCAGGAAATCTTCTCCCCGCATCAGTTTCAAATTTGAGTTTCTTGATTTCAGCTTTAAAGGAGGAGTGTCCCGGTATCATTGGTCAAAGGTTTATCTACTAAATATAGTGAATCTCATTCAATGGAATTCCGGCTGCAGAGCGCTGCAAAATCACAATAGCTGCATTTCTGGTCATTTTCCCTTTGGGTAAAAGGAGTGTCAGGATCATACAAGCGCTGAAGCACACCCTTCAACTGCTCCAGGAACTCCTCCTCAAGCTCACCAAATGAATCAACTCTTCCCCCCTGACCACCACTCTTCATCACCAGGGCCGGATCGAACTGCTCCCCGAAAAGAGCTTTCATGATATAGAGTCCGGGCAGAATCTGTTCACCAGGATAGGAAGCATCGACGAGCCATGCATAAAGCAGAGTTTGCATGGCAGCCGCATTCCTGCTTCTTTGACCGGTGTCAAAAAGCGATTCCAGGGAGGGAAATTCCTGGCTTGCACCACCTGTTTTATAATCAATGACACGCAGAACGTTCCCCACTCTGTCGACCCTGTCGATTTTGCCTCCAAGACGGATCACCAGGGGGCCTTTACCGGTCTCTATTTGCAGGCTCCTTTCGAAACGATCTTCAGCAGACACCAGTGTAAACGGAGCCATGGAAAGGTCCGTATGAATAATCTTCACCAGGTAGCGTAACATGACCTGGAACATGATGATGTTCCTGCCCTCCAGTTTTCCTCTTTTTCTTCCCCTGAAGTGATGCCTGATAAATACCTCCCGGAGCACGCGTTCAGCCTGATCGGAATGGACAAGGGCCTTTAACTCCTTGATGGTAATCTGCTGATTGTTCCTCTCAGCAATCTCAGTGTACAGGAGTTGCAGCGTATCGTGTACTACAGTACCAAAACCAGCCGCACCGATCTCCTCCTCTACTTGATCAGGTTCTCCGATACCAGCCAGGTACCGCAGGTAGAATTTCAGTGAACAATCGATGTAGGTATTGATGGCCGAAGGTGAGAGGTACCGTCCATTCTCCTGATCCAGGATATAGACTTCAAGCTTCTTATCAATCTCCTGGGTGTGATCCACCTCCACAGGCGGAATCTCCCTGGTTTTAACTTCCAGGCCAGGTCTGATTACGCCGGTGCCCCTTTCAAAGATCACCTGGTGGAGGTACCGGCTCATCTCCCCAGATTTTACACCCTCAGACCCGCTGTTATACAGAAGATCGACCTTTTCGGCACGTTGAAGCAGCCGATAGAAGTAGTAAGCGTAAATAGCATCCATATCCTCTCGCGCAGGCATGTGGAACGCCAGACGGAGGGAATAGGGGATGTTGGATTGTGATGTATGGGAGGCAGGCATCGTCTCCTCGTTCATGGAGAGCAGGATCACATGCCGGAAATCGAGCAGCCGGGTCTCCAGGATTCCCATGACCTGTAATCCGGAAAGCGGTTCCCCCTCAAAAGGGATCCGAAGGCCCGTAAGAGTTTTCCTGAGCAACCTTTCCAGAATGGCCTTAGTGATGGAAGGCCTTTGTATCAATAATGTATCCAGTTTATTCAAATGGGTCAGCAAACGGAAAATAAATTCACGATCCAGTGCTGTCTGCATCTGCTCTTCCAAACCGGCAAGCTGATCCAGGATGAGGTTAAAGATTTCCCGGAGGTAATCTACCAGTCCGGAGGCCCGTTCCACAGAGCGAAATATCCTTTGCTCCAACTCCCCTGTAAATAGATTTTGCTCCACCATGATCAGGTTGCTTTTCAGAATCTCGGCGGTGAGTTCACCGGCGGAGTTACCAGCTATCTTCCTGAAGTAAGGATGGAGAAGGATAGCCATTACATCCTTGTGATAGAAAGAGATCCCTCCCTCTCGGACCGGTCTGACATGGTGGTGCAAGCGAAGCAGAGCATCGGTAAAACTAAATACCGGTGTATTCTTCATGGGATATCCCATGGTCACATTGATCTCTTCAGTATCCCCTGGAAGGGACATCAGGACCGGCAGCAGCAACTCCTCATCGCATAGCACCACTGCTGTATCGGTACAATCCCGTGGAGATTCCGCTCCTCTCCCTTCCATGATCCTGTGTACTGTTTTGGCCTGAAGCACATCGGTGGGGAGCTCAAAGATCCTGATCTCCTTCTTCCTGTCCAGACCCCTGAAATCCTCAAGTTCAGCAGCTTGAGGAAATAGTCTCAGGTTCTCTCTCAGAAATCTCCCTGCTTCGCTGCGCTGGTCGCCAACATACCGCTTATCATAATCCCAGTAAAACTCTGCCCCGTTGTTCTGCAACCAGGCAAAAATTCGTTTCTCACATCGGTTGAGCGCATTGAAGCCTGCCACAATAGTCCTCCCTTCCCAGCCATGCTCCATCTCTCCCTCTGCGATCCGTTCAGCGATCTCCCGGTACTGCATTCCCTGGTAAGCTCTGCCCCTGGAAAAGAGCTCCTTCCTGAACCGGCCATAGATCATGGGAAGAAGGTTCCAGTTAAGCAAAAACTCCTCCTTCTCACGGGTCTGCTCGCCCGAATGGAAACCCGTCCAAAACTGCCGGATAAATTCAATCTGATCCTGTTCAAGTCCGGCCAGGGGCTCCTCAAGTGCTTTCAGATCCATGATGTTGGTAAACAACATCTCGGCATCCACCAGGTATTTGTCCAGCTCATCAAAATCCCTGATCATTGTTTCACCCCGGTGGTAGAACTCGTCCAGTGTGGAGGGCTGGTCCACCAGCTCCTGGTAAATATCGCACAGAGCAAAGAGCAGTTCCACCGGTTCACCATGTTCCAGCTCACTGATCTCATTAATAAAATCGGTCATGGAGAACACAAGGGGGGCCCACCCTACCTTCGCGCTATGCACTGCAAGATGCCTCTGCAGAAAAAGTCCGGCCCGCCGGTTGGGCAGGATAATGCGTGTCCTGCCCAGCAGATCCGGATCGCTACCTGAAAGGTGTATAGCCAGTGTTTCAAGTATGGGCTGTTGCATCAATCTGATTTAAAGTGTTTGCCCTGCCAGCTGTCATGTTTTTCGAGCAACTCTTCAAAAGCACGCAGCACAGCATCGTATCTTTTCCCCCATCCCTCTCTCAATCCCATTCCCGGATTTACCTCTCCGGCGATGCGCTCCACCACGAAAGCAGGATTGAGTCTTTCCAGCATCTCCATCATCAGCTGCAGATAGCTTTCCATGGTAAACTCCTCAAAATCGCCGGGACTTTCTACATATTCCTGCGCCATAACGGTCCCTTTAATAAGCTGAAGCTGGTGGAACTTAATGCTGCTCAGCGGCCATGTTGAAACCAGATCTGCTGCTTCCAGAAAATCTGTCCTGCTCTCGCCCGGCAACCCGACAATCATGTGTCCACCCACACGAATTCCCCTTCGGGCCGTCTCCTGAATTTCCCGGAGACTCGTCTCTACATCGTGCCCGCGGTTCACCCGCTCCAGGGTCCTGTTTAATACCGATTCGATGCCGTACTCCACCACCACATAACACCGCTGTGAGAGCTCCTGGAAAAAATCGAGTTTCTCCCCGTCCACGCAATCGGGCCTGGTACCCACCACTATTCCGATTATTCCGGGAACCTCGAGTGCTTGCTCATACAATGCTTTCAGCTCATCCAGTTCGGCATACGTATTGGAATATGCTTGAAAATAGGCCAGATACTGCGTGGCTTTCCTGTATCTCTTCCTGTGAAATGCCATTCCCTGCAGAATCTGGTCGCTGACCGACTTCTCAGGATGGTTGTACGAAGGGTTAAAAGCCCTGTTGTTGCAGAAGGTGCAACCTCCCCTACCGCAGGTTCCGTCACGGTTGGGACAGGTAAACCCGGCATCAATGGTAATTTTCTGAACCCTTTGTCCGAAATGCTTCCGGAAATAGTCGCTGTACGCATTCAGTCTTCGTTCTGTGCCCCAGGGATAGATCATGATGTCTCTATTTTTACAGTAAGGTCGAGCATCACATACCAGAGGTATCCCTCCACCCTTTTGAATCCCATTTTTTTCAGTTGCTCCATATAATTGCTAACCTGCCTATGGTAGGAGGGTTTCTCCAATTCACCGAACTTAAAATCGACTACCGTAGCCCGATCTCCCTCCACAATCACCCTGTCTGGTCGCAACACCTCCCCCTCACTGCAGAGCAGGCTCCGTTCCTTGAATATGGTTCCCGATCCTGATGGAGAGAACCAATCAGATATCCCCTTCCGGCCAATCATCTCCCGCACATTTTCAGCCAGCAATTCACGCTCCTTTTCAGGCAGAAGCCCCTCCCTGTGCAGGATATCCACCGCCCGATCCACATCATCTACGGTATCGATCTTTGAAAAGAGCTGATGCATCATGTTGCCATACATTCTGCCGGTCCTGAATACTCCCTCCTCATCCACAAAATACTGATCGCTGCGCAAGCGCACCTTCAGCAGTCGTTTTCCCCTGTTCACAGGATAGGTCACAAACTTCCAGGGATCTTCCTTCTCCGGTTCAGACTTATAGCGGGGCATTTTCCCAAGCGAAATCACCTGGCCCTTCATTGAAGTTTTCAGGGCCCCTGTACAGGGTTGCTCACCGGGATGCTGATCCAGAATGACCTGCATCAGGTCCCCGGTATTCTTCACTCCTTTTACCTCCCTAAGCGGGATTCCGATATAGAGCATATCCCTGGCTCTGGTAAACGCCACATACATCAGGTTCAGGCGATCCATATACCCTTTCATCCGCTCGGTATAATAGGCCCCGGAAAACAGGGTGGTTGACATTTTTGAACTGAAACGTACCGGAACCACCGGGATCCGCTCCAGGGGGGTACCTGAAGTTTTGCACCAGAGTATGTTGATGTTCCTGGCATCTGTGGTCAGGTCCCAGTCACAGAAAGGGACTACCACTGCCTTGAACTCCAGTCCCTTGGCCTTATGAATGGTAATGATCCTGATGGCATTGGATGTTTCAGAGAAGGAGATGCTTTTTCCGGCACCGGTCTGCTCCCAGTATTCAAGAAACTCCCCGATCCCCACCGGTCCCCTGCGCTGCAGATCAATGACCAGATCCTGAAGTGCCTGAAGATAGGGCAGCTCATCCGGGCGGTTCCCAAGACCCAGCAGGTCGATCATGCTCTCGATCAACTCAAACAGGGGTAGCTGTTTAAGCAAGTTCTGACGCGATATGAAATCGTCTGACAGAAGTTCTTCCGGGGTGAGATCGTTTTCGAGCAGACGCCCGGTCCCTATCCCCGAAATCAATCCCGCCTGGCAGGCGTGATACTTCAGCAGGGCATTGTTGATCTCGTTGTCGGGATAGAGCAGGTAGCGCAGCGTGGATATAAGCAGCGATACCGCTGTGTTGTACCCCAGAAGAAGCGAATCGTTGGAAACCAATCTGAACTGCCGGTCATTGCCACTGCTCCTGGCATGCTCCAGCAGCTTGTTGGCCACTGCAATCCCTTCCTTCCTGGTCCGGACCAGGATCGCAATTTCACCAGGTTCGATCCCTGTTTCCAGAATTTCGTCTACCCAGGCAGGCAGTTCATGAAGCACCTGCTCCCTGAAGGGCGTCTCCTCTGTATCAAACATCTCTGCCCTTACTCTGCCACCTGTGCCCTGCAGGTGATCGGGAATCTGCTGCACCACATCTTTCCATGCGCTCCTGAACCGGTTCACCTCCATGTCGGCCTCCTCTCTGTGTGCAGAGGAACCATGCAGCTCATCTTCAATAATCTCTGAAAGCAACCGGGAGGAGAGCTGGAAAACGGTATTGTTGAACCTGACCACCTGTTCCCTGCTTCGATAGTTCTCCTTCAGCGGTTCCACATGGATCTCCTGATGACCAAAATCGGCTTCCAGCTCCGAGGCCAGGATTTTCCAGTCGGAGTTTCTCCAGCGGTAGATGGACTGCTTCACATCCCCAACCACCAGACTTTGCTCCCCTGCCGCCAGTGAGTTATCGAGCAGTGGCCTGAAGTTGTCATACTGAAACAATGAGGTGTCCTGAAACTCATCCAGCATGATGTGACTGAAGCGATTCCCAGTCCTCTCATAAACAAACGGTACCTGGTTCCCTCCAATAATTCCTCTTAAGAAGCGACCCGAATCTGCAATCAGAAACAGGTTGCGCTCACTGGTATAGTTTTGCACATACTCCCTGATATCGCCCAGGATCCCGAGTGCGTAGAAATTGGCACGGACCGCGGCAATAGTGTTCAGTGTTTCCTGGTGGCCATAGATCTGATTAAGCAGGGGAATCAGCTGCTCGGTCGTTAGAATCTCCATCGCTTCAGAAGCTCCTTTTTTAAGCCACTTTTCGGCTTGCTCCAGTGCTGCGATTTTCGAAGCAGTAAAATCAATATCCTTCCCATCCCTGGCGGATACAAAAATGGTAGCAGGTGACCTGCCGGCTCCTTTGAACTCTTCCGGAGTAACTCCCTGCTTCACAATATGACCCAGAGCCTGAGTTGCTATACCCATCATCCCCTGGCGGGCCTGCTCCTCCAGTTGCCTCAAATCGGCCAGGAAAAGATCCAGATGACTCTTCTCCAGCAATGCAAAGTCGTTTTGCAGGAACAACTCCTGGAAGGATTCCTTGAAAAGCTGTTCTCCCAACTGAATCATCTCACGCCTGAAATCCCAGGAGAGCGAACTCTCCATGCGCTCCATGGCATAACGAATAAGCCACTTCTGAAGCTCCGGATGGTTTCCAAGGTCCTGGAACAGGCTGTCCACTGCCAGCGAGAGTACCCTCCGGTGGTCCAGTTCCAGGTTATATCCGGGCTGGATCCCAATCTCGTGAGTGAAGGCACGTATCACCGACTGAAAAAACTTATCGATGGTCCCCACCGAGAACCCGGAATAGTCGTTGAGAATTTCATGGAGCA
Source organism: Bacteroidales bacterium (assembly GCA_023137255.1). Classification (GTDB taxonomy): domain Bacteria; phylum Bacteroidota; class Bacteroidia; order Bacteroidales. Next base: position 9,503 of record JAGLPR010000128.1, read on the forward strand.
ACTCCCCGGCCCTGCGGCTGATGATCAATTCATCCAGTCCGGTGGCCTCTTTAAGTTGTTTCATCTCCTCGTCGCATCCTCCTTCGGCGGGCCTGGAGAGACAGTGAAGCCTGCCCAGGATCCGCTGCTTCATCTCCCCTGCAGCCTTATTGGTAAAAGTAACTGCCAGGATGTGGCGGTGAATGCCCGCACGCGCATAAAGCAACTTCAGGTAGGCCAGGGTCAGGGCGAAAGTTTTTCCTGATCCTGCAGAAGCCTTATATATGTTCAGGGGGGACATTAGGTAAAGATAAAGATTGGATTGCTTAGAATTTCATATTTTTGTGCAAAATCAGAACATTGGCCTTACGTGTAGTAGTCGGACTGTCGGGAGGAGTAGACTCCAGTGTGGCTGCATACCTTTTGAAAGAACAGGGGTATGAGGTCATCGGACTTTTTATGATCAACTGGCACGATAAGACCGGGGTGATCGATGCCGATTGTCCCTGGGACGAAGATGTGGTCTTCGCTGAACTGGTCGCCAAAAAACTGGACATTCCATTCCATGTGGTGGACCTGAGCGAACCCTACCGGGAGAGGGTCATCGACTATATGTTTTCTGAATACCAGAAAGGGCGGACCCCCAATCCCGATGTGCTGTGTAACCGGGAGATCAAATTCGATGCATTCCTAAAGGCAGCGGATGCTTACAAACCCGACTTTGTGGCCACCGGACACTACTGTAAAAAAGAGACCACCACCGTGGATGGCACACCGGTTCACCACCTGCTGGCCGGTGATGACCCCAACAAGGACCAGAGCTACTTCCTTTGTCAGCTATCACAGCAACAGCTCTCGCGGACCCTTTTCCCCATCGGTCACTTTAAAAAACCGGAAGTGCGGAAGATAGCCAAAGCTGAAGGACTGGCGTCGGCCGAAAAAAAAGATTCCCAGGGGATCTGTTTTGTGGGCAAGGTACACCTGCCCGTCTTCCTGCAGCAGAAACTGAAAGCGAGGGAAGGTAACATTTTTGAGATCCCGGCAGACCTCCACCCGTACAGTTCAGAAAAACAGGACCTGGCGGACCTGGATTCGGTATGTTATCCATGGAGATATGTGAAGGAGGACGGTACATGGACAGGGAAGCACCAGGGGGCCCATTTCTTTACAGTGGGTCAGCGCAAAGGCCTTAATGTGGGAGGAAAAACAAAGCCCCTCTTTGTGATTGCCACCGATGTGGTAAACAACCGGATTTACGTGGGACAGGGCCAGTCCCATCCGGGCCTGTTTCGCAGGGGACTACTTATCATTCCTCAGGAGATTCACTGGATCAGAAGGGACCTGGAGATGCAAGCGGGAGAGACCCGGGATTACCTGGTCAGGATCCGTTACCGCCAGCCCTTGCAGAAAGGAACCCTGCACAGGACCGAAGAGGGTCTGTTTATCACCTTCGAGGAAGCTCAGCGTGGCATTGCAGCCGGACAATTTGCGGCCTGGTATGACGGGAAGGAGCTGTTGGGATCGGGTGTAATCAATGAATGACCGGAGTTATCTTTTGTGGAGGCCGCACTCTTTGTGCACCTCATTCTCCCACCACCAGCGACCTGCACGAATGTCCTCTCCAGGTTCAATGGCCCGTGTGCAGGGCTCACAGCCTATGCTCGGAAATCCACTGTCGTGCAAAAGGTTATACGGTATATTGTGCATTTTTATATAGTCCCACACCTCTTTCTCGGTCCAGTTGATCAAGGGATTGATCTTTACCAGTCCGTTGTTGGCATCCCACTCCACCATCTTGTTGAAGAACCTGGAAACCGACTGGTCCTTCCGCAATCCACAAATCCAGGCATCCATTCCGGCAAAAGCCCTGGGCAGCTGTGCCACTTTCCGGATTCCGCAACACATTTTTCGTTTCTCCACACTATCATAAAAAAGATTGATGCCATTTTCGGCCACCATCTTTTCCACCGCCATGGGTTCAGGAAAATAGGTAAGCATACGGATGCCAAAATATTTATTGGTCCGGGCAATCAGATCATAGGTTTCGGGAAACAATCTCCCTGTATCGAGGGTAAAGACATCAACGTCCCGTTTCTGATGCAATACCATCTCTGTAAGCACCTGGTCTTCCAGTCCCAGACTGGTAGATAAAATAATGCGTTCACCAAAATGAAGGAGGAAGTAAGCAATTACACCTACGGCACTCTTTCCCTTCAGATCATCGTTCCATTGCGCAATCTGCGCCTTCATATTTTCAGTCGCTTCCATATTCATCAGGCATATGATTCGAGTTTACCCATGTCGGTCCAGGTATCGCGATCGTGCATGTGAAGATAAACCGGATGGCTCTTGGCAAGTTCCAGGTAAAATGGCATCAAAGGAAACTTTTCCTCGCTTGGGAAAAGCGAAAAAACTTTTGGATCCATCACATGAATGGCGCTGAAAGCGATGGGAAACAATTCCTCCTTCTCCTGGTCCACCAGGATGGTCTCCCCGGTGCGATTGTCGCGCCACCCTTTCAAAAATCCTTCCCGGTTCCTTAACAGACTGCGTGAAGTTACCCGTTCCTTCACTGCCATGGTGGCAATGGCTCCATTGCTGATGTGCGCCCTGTACAATGCACCCAGGTCAATGTTGCTGTTTACATCCACATTGTACACCAGAAAAGATTCATCTTTCAGAAACCAGGAGGCTTTTGCAATTCCCCCTCCGTTGTCGAGCAACTTCTCTTTTTCATGAGAAAACTCTATCTGGATACCGAATTGCTCCCTGGAACTGATATACTCCATGATCATCTCTGCATAGTGGTGCACATTGATGATAATTCGGGTAAATCCTTCCGATTTCAATTTAAGGATAACATGTTCCAGCATGGGGATCCCATCCCACGTGACAAGCGCCTTGGGTTTGTTGTCGGTCAGTGGTTTAAGCCGGGTTCCCAATCCGGCCGCCAGTATCATCGCTTTATGTCCTTCGGCTTGCAACACCATTTTTCTTTTGGAGATTGTTTTTCACATTTTACACAAAAATAGTTCATCTGCCTGTCCCGGATCTTCTCATCAAGTCCATCGTCCTCCTTGCACAGCTTTTTGCTCATCTATTCTCTCTATTCTGAAAATAACAAGGGAGAAGGAGAATTGTTTTCTTCTATGGTGCAATGGTCCCGATCACCAGATCTATCGGATACTTCACTAAGATTTTAAATACTTTTCATATATCTCCCGGGTACGTTCCAGATGCTCCTTCATGATGGAATAGGATTGAGCTTCATCTTTCCCACGGATCGATTCCAGGATTGAGCGGTGAAATCTCAGGGTATTGGCCTTTTCTCCATCGATGTTACCATAGATGTAATTACGCATCCTTGGGAGCAATGAGTAGATGGGCTCCATGGTCACCTGCACAATGGGATTCTGAGTGGCTTTGGTAATGAATAGATGAAACTTGTTGTCCAGGTCAGCTTCCAGCTGGGTATTGTCGGGATCGCACTGTTCAAACTCCACCACGTTTGCATCCAGCAGCGTGAGATCCTTATCTGTCCGGTTCATTGCAGCCAGCCTCGCAATCTCAGGCTCAAAAAGAGACCTTACTTCAATGATCTGCGACAACAGATTCTTATCGAACTTCAGATCATAATAGAGGTTGAGAGTGTCAATGGCATCCTCTATATTTATCTCGGAAACATACATGCCGCTCCCTTTCTGGATGTTGATCAGTCCGCGGGCACTCAGGCGCCGCAGCGCTTCACGCAATGCTGTTCTGCTGACCCCGAAAGATTCACACATTTCTCTTTCTGTGGGCAGCTTTGATCCAATGGCCAGTTTCTTCTCCCTGATGGCACTCTCGATGGTTCTCTCGATCCTTTGACTCAGAGTAAGTTTGTTGCCAATATTTTGAAAAATATCGTCCATCTATTCAAATTTACTAGGTGTTAAATATATTTCTTTACCTAATGACCCTGGCCTGACAGGATTCCTATTGCACCTCAAGCGGATCGCTCAACTGGCTCTCATTGTTGAGCCGGTCCAGGGCAGCAATGCGGTAGATGCCACCAGGAACCCTCTCTCCAAAAGTGATCCGGGTTTCGCCGGTAAGCTCCACCAGATTATTTACACTTTTTATTTGGGTGTTCCCGCCGGGATCAAACCTGTAAACCGCAAAAAACCTGGGACGATCCATCTCATCTGAAATCTCCGGCAAATCCCAGATCAGAGCGTCCCCTTCGAGCCTTAAACCCGTGGGGCGCAATGGTGCCTGTGAATCGATCCAGTGCATCTCAGGAACCAGCGCAGGAGTATGGCAATGGTTCTTTTGCAGAGTTTTGTTCAGCTTTGCCAGCTCCTTCCTGAAGAAATGTTTGCTGCTGAAATAACCGAAGCCATCAAGCCCTTCCAGTTCGCGGATCAAATCGATCTGCCTGAGGAGATACTTCTCCTTCCGCCATTGTGGATATTTTGACTTCCTATCAAGCCGGTAAGGAGCCAGTCCCACATACGTGTGCCGCCCATATCCAAAGTCGTTCCACCAGTACGCCAGAGTGGAGAATCCCACCGCAGGATGGTTCTCCCTCCAGTACAACTGCGGCATCAGGTAATCGATCCATCCATTTCTTTGCCAAAGCAGTACATCTGCATACAAGCCATCATAATTTGAGGTGCCCGCTGTAGTTTCTGAACCTTTATCATCCTCTGAACGGTTTCTCCAGACGCCAAAGGGACTGATCCCAAACTTCACCCACGGTTTCTCAGCTTTGATGGCTGCTCCGAGAATAGAGATGATGGTATCCACGTTGTGTCTTCTCCAATCCCCGATCCGGTCAGGGTAGAACTCCCCTCCATATAGTTCGAAATCCACGCTGTCGGGGAGTTCCTGATCTGCAATCTTATAGGGATAAAAATAATCATCAAAATGGATCGCATCCACGTCATATCTTCTGACCACATCGACAACCACCTCGGTTAAAAAATCCCATACCAGGGGATTGGCCGGGGAGAAATAACTCCTCTCACCGTAACTAAAAATCCAATCGGGGTGCTCAAGACAAATGTGATTCCCGCTCAATGAATCAGTAGTATCCAGAGTGATCCTGTAAGGATTGAACCAGGCGTGCAGTTCCATGCCTCGCTTATGTGCCTCACGGATCCAGAACTCGAGCGGATCATACCAGGGCACAGGAGCCTCTCCCTGCTCTCCGGAAATAAATCGGGACCAGGGTTCCAGTTCAGAATAATAGAGGGCATCTGCAGTGGGACGCACCTGCAGGATGATTGCATTTACCTCGTTTTTCTTGTGCAGATCCACGATTTCCAGAATCTCTTCCTGCTGCTGAGAAGTGCTCAGACCTGGTCTTGAGGGCCAGTCTATGTTGGCCACCGTGGCCACCCAGACCCCTCTGAATTCCCTCTTTGGAGGCTGACCCAGGAGAGCTTGTATGACAAATGTGCAGAGGATACTAAGAAGCAAAAGACGCTGGTACATAACAGTTAATGTCTTGTGATACATTAAGATTTCTGAATACCAATTTCTCCATTATGTTGCAATTTACAAATATAATCTGGAAATTTGTCATACATCATTCATGTGATAGTTTTGAGTGCAGAACATGAATGTAATTAACCGGAAAATAGACTGGAATGATATTAATAGCTGATAGCGGAGCTACCAAAACTGACTGGAGACTGGTCTCTGAAAATGAAATAAGGGTCATGTCTACCAAGGGAATCAATCCCTACCACTCCAGTGAAGATGAGATTGCAGATGAACTGGAAAAGCTCGACCTGGCAGGAAAAGAGAGGAGCATCCTGGAGATCTATTTTTACGGATCGGGCGTAGCAAATGAGGAGATGAAGGATGTGATACGAAGGAACCTGCAGCAGAGGATCGGAGTACATCCCTATATCCAGGTGAATGATGATCTCCTGGGTGTGGCCCGCTCTCTTTTCCATGAGAAAAGCGGCATAGCATGCATACTGGGAACCGGATCAAATTCAGGTCTTTACATCAACGGGGTGATCTCTGACAAGGTACCAGCCATGGGATACTCCCTGGGTGATGAAGGAAGCGGAACAGATATTGGAAAACGGCTGGTGAATTCCCTGCACAAGAGGAACCTGAGTGATAAACTCAGGGAATCGATCATTGCCGAAGAGGGATTGACCATGGAGCAGATTCTGGAAAATGTCTATCAGAAATCTCATGCCAACAGATACCTCGCCTCCCTCACCAGGGTGGCCGCGAAATATATAGACAATCCGGAGATCAGGGAGATCATTACCCAGGCTTTTGAGGACTTTATTGAGAAGAACATAAGCAAATACAGTGATTACTCCTCCATGGATATCGGTTTTGCAGGTTCTGTTGCTTATCATTTTAGAGAGATTCTTGAGGAAGTACTTCAAAAACACAAACTGATTAGCGGGCAGATCATTGCCGCACCCATCGAAGGATTGGTTGAATTCCACAGAAAACAACACGGACTTAATAAGGGCATGGCATCCTCGATCACCGAATCGGCATCGAAGTATGAGAACCTGGATCAGATGTCTGTAAATGAGCTTCTTCAGAACATCAACAGGGAGGATAGTACGGTGCACCAGGCGGTACATTCGATCATTCCCGAGATTGAAAAACTGGTGGAAGGCATCATTCCCAGACTAATGAAAGGAGGCCGGCTTTTCTATGTGGGAGCAGGCACCAGCGGCAGGCTGGGTGTGGTGGATGCTTCTGAGATCCCTCCCACCTTCGGTGTTCCATTTGATATAGTGATCGGGGTAATTGCCGGCGGAGACAAAGCCATTCGAAAAGCTGTTGAATCGGCCGAAGATGACATCCATGGTGCCTGGCGTGACCTGGCTCAGTTTAAGCCGGGCAAGAACGACGTGGTGGTGGGTATTGCAGCCTCCGGACGTACTCCATATGTCATAGGTGCGGTGCAGGATGCAAAGAAACAGGGTCTGCTCACTGCCTGCATCACCAACAATCCCAATAGTAAACTGGCTGAAGCTGTGGACATTCCGCTGGAGGCACTGGTGGGTCCTGAATTTATCACCGGAAGCACCCGGATGAAGTCAGGCACCGCACAGAAACTGATTCTCAATATGATCACCACCTCTGTCATGATTAAACTGGGAAGGGTCAAGGGGAATAAGATGGTGGACATGCAGCTGACCAATGCCAAACTGGTGGAACGCGGATCAAGAATGATCAGCGAGGAACTGGGACTGGAGCCTGAAGAGTCTAAACGTCTGCTGCTCCTCCATGGTTCGGTGAGAAATGTACTTGACAGCTTCAAAAAAGAGAACAAATAGGCTCTTCTACTTTCGTCCTATGGAACGTGCGTAGAGTAAGGCTGTGGTGCGATAGAAAATGTGTCCCATCTTGGTGAACGGCAGATACATGATCACGAACCACACTGCCACCAGGTGGAAAAAGTAGAGATGATAAGCCACGGACCAGTTCCCGAAACGGGCCAACTCCACCAGCGTTCCTGAAAGGGTCAGTAATCCAATGGCAGCAAGCAACAGCCAGTCTGAATAGCTGCTCTTCCCAAAGACACTCCTGTTCATAAGGCGCTGGAACACCATGATGCCCAATCCTGAGTAGATCATCAGTGAGGCCACATTCCCTGCAATTTTAAATGGGTTGGTGAAAGGAAGCGGATAGTTGTGAGTGATGGTGGCCCAGATGGCATAAAGGGTAACCAGGATCAGCAGTCCGAATCCAAAGAAGAGCGACATGTGGGCAATCTTTCGCAACTGCTGCGACCCGCAACCTGAAAAATTGGAGTGGGAGAGTATCTCACCCAGGACCCGGGCAATTGGGAACTTTTTCATTCCTGCCTCCCCGGGGGGAGTCAGTCGTTTCATATCTTTCCAGAATCTGACAATTCCAAACGAGGCCAATAGATAGAAAAAGAGAGTTATCGCCGAAAAAGTTGAATTTAGCAATCCGTGCGGAAAGAATGCCGAATAGTCAACCGGGCCCTCGGGAATCTTAAAGGTCCCTGCCAGGGAGAGTATGGCCATAATGACCACCACAGGAATGGCTATGGCCACTGGTAGCCATGCCGGGGAACTAACCAGTTTGCCCAGAAAACGGGGACGTGCATAGTGCAGGTAGGTTTGATGTCTTATGGCCGAGATCACATCGGCAGGTTTCACATCGCGCGGACAATAACTGCTGCAATCGCCGCACTGGTGACAGAGCCAGATATCCACGTTCCCAATCAATTTCTCCTTCAAACCCCAGCCTGACCAGACCATCTCCTTCCCGGGAAACGGCCTTTCGGCAGGAGCCAGTGAGCAAACTGCCGAGCAGTTCCCGCACTGCATACACTGGTTCAGTTGAGACCCACTCAATCTTCCCAGCTCCCGCTTAAATTTAATATCCGGCTTAATTATTCCCACAAATTTCTAAATATTAACTGCTTTCTGCTTTCTACTTTACATATCCTTGAAAGGATTGGGACCTATCAGCTCCAGTTCCTCCACATAGTCGTTTATAATCTCCTGAATTTCATGGTGATCTGTAATTTCCACAAAACGGGTTTGAATTCGTTCCGGCTCCAGCATCATCGTCTCCAGGGTCTCCTGCAGGTTCTCTCCCCGCTGCTCGGTCAGTTCACTTCCATGGATGAAATGACACTGGTAGTCATCGCCCGGTTTGCATCCAATCTGCAGGATGCCATCATACCCGTGCGACAGGGCATCTGAGATCCAGACTTTGTTCACGGAGCCCAGGCAGCGTACCGGGATGATCCGTACAAAAGGGCTGTATCTTAAGCGGTGTACTCCAGCTGCGTCCAGTGCCGGATAGGCATCATTCTCACATACAAAAACCAGCACCCTGGGCTTCTCTTTAAACTCGTCCGGCACGTGCACTGCCTTGATCATTGCCGAAACACTGTTGATGGAGAAATCTGAAAAACTTATAATCCGTTCCGGACAGGAGCCCACACAGATCCCGCACCTTCGGCACCTGGCCGGGTTGGGTAAGGGCGTACCCTTGTCTGTCTCGTCATAACTTCCGAACGGACACTCCTCGGTACACCTTTTGCAATCGGTGCAGCGCTCCATATATAGTTCCGGATAGCTCATGTCGCCCGCCCTGGGATGAACCGCCTCTCCCCTTTTAACACATTCGATGCACTGGATTGCCTTCATCATGGCGCCCGCACCATCCTCCTGGCTCATCTCCATATCCATGGGTGCCCTTACCGTACCGGCTGCATATACACCGGTCCTTCTGGTCTCATAAGGAAAACAGATGAAATGGGAATCTGAAAATTCGTATTCAAGCTCCGGCAGGCCCTCTCCCAGCCTGTATTGCAACTTCAGGTCGGAAGTGGTATTGGGTACCATACCCGTGGCCAGAACCACCAGGTCAGCAACAAGGGTGATTTGCTCGTCCAGCAGCGACTCACCAACCACAACCTCCACCTCATTTCCCAGGTCCGAAACCGATTTGATTACTCCTTTGGTCATGAAAATGGCATCATCGGCCTGAACCAGCTTGTAAAACTCCTCCTGGAATCCGGCGGTACGGATATCCCTGTATACGATGTACACTTCAGCTCCGGGATTTTTCTCTCTGATGTAAAGTGCCTGTTTCAGGGCAGCACCACAACAGTAGGAGGAGCAATAGCTCAGGTGATTTTCATCTCGGGAGCCTGCACACAACACAAACAGCACTCTGTCTGGCGGCTGCTCCACCTGTACACTCTGTTCAAACTCTTCCAGGGTCTTTACCCTGGGGGATGCATATCCCAGCGCAGACAATTTGTCCGGATCATAAGGTTTCCAACCTGTGGCTGTCACCACCGATCCTACTTTCAGAGTTGCAGAGTCGCTGTTCCTGATTGCCACAAAGAAATTACCGGGTTCTCCCGAAATCGATTCAATGCTTGTTTCCAGGTGGACCTCCACACCCGGATGCGACATCACTTCACTGGTTCGGGCACTTAGGTCAATCTCATTATAAGGCGTTTTATAGATCCTGCCTGCATAGCCACCCAGTCTGTCTGACTTTTCCACCAGATGTACCCGGTAGCCGGCCGCAGCCCCTTCCAGTGCAGCGCTAACACCTGCAATACCCCCACCCACTACAAGAACATCGCTGTACACCTGTTCAGGCAGATAAGGGGTATTCTCTTTAATTGTGTCCAGTTTGGCCAGCACCATCCTGGTCTGGTCCTCTGCACACATTTGTGTATCCTCTTCGCCGGGTTCCATCACCCAGGCCAGCTGCTCACGAAGGTTTATCCGGTCCACATAGATCCCATCCATGGAGAATTCAGCTGTTTTCACCCTGGGAGAACAGGCTGCCACACCCAGGCGATCCACCCCTTTTTCCCGGGTAAATTTGCGGAGCTCTTCCAGTCCGGCTTCAGAGCACAGCGACTTGTGAGAAATGCATGAGATCCCATCAAATGCCTCCCTGACAGCATCGGTCAGTTTATCTGCATCGATACAGTTCCCAATGTCGCAGCCGGTACATATTGCAAGGGCCATATGTTTTTTTTCTGCCGACATCATCTCTGCATCGCTTTTAGTGCGCAAGCAGTGGCATCCTTCACCGCTGATGAGACATCCATGGGACGTTTGCAACTGGCAGCCGGTATAATTCCCGCACGCTGTTCGGGAAGATAGAATCCATATTTATTCACCTTCAGGCCGGCAGCAACATGATTTGGGGTCAATCCCATGGCCAGCACCACCATATCAAATGCGTCCTCACGCCTGAAACCTTTGCTAATGTCTTCCACTTCCAGCACCAGGTTTGCCTCCCCTTCACCCTGTACAATTCTTCCCACCTTTCCTTTGGTCAGGGCAATCCTCTCTTTCCCTTCGGCCTGCTTCAGTAATTTTTCATTCCTGCCGGAAAGCCTCATATCGATGTAGAAAATCTCTGCATGAATATCCGGATACTCCGACTCAAGGGTCAATGCATGTTTCAACGATGTAGAGCAACAAACGGCTGAACAGTATGGAAGGTGATTTACATCCCTGGATCCCGCACACTGGACAAACGCAATGCGACGTGGAGTTTTGCCGTCGGAGGGCCTGGTCAGTTTTGTCTTCTCCCTGGTGCAGGCTGCAAGCATCCTTTCAAACTCCAGATTGGTCACCACATCGGGTTCCTCCTGATACCTGTAATTTTCAATCCGCGCAGCATCATAGAGTATCCAGCCGGTGGCCACAATGATTTTTCCCACCTGGAGCTCCACCTCGGCCGGTGATGCATTCAGCTGGATGGCATCATAATCACACACCTCCAGACACTTCCCGCACGCCTCCCGTTTGCATACTAAAGGATCGATACAATATTTCATGGGGAAAGCCAGCCCGTTATTTATATAGGCCGCCTTCTCCCCTGCTTTTCTTCCCAGCTTCTGTGGCCGCTCCTCGGGACACACCTCTGCACATAAGCCACAGGAGGTGCAGTTGTTATTGATCAGTCGTGGCTCCACACTTATCTTCACCCTGAAATCGCCATCTGATCCACAGATGCTTTCTACACTGGCCCCGGTGTGGTAACTGATGCGCGGATTGGAACGAATGCGTGAATAGTTGATTTCAAGTCCGCATGCAGGGGGACAAAGTTTAGGAAAGTAGTTATTGAAACGGGAAACATTCCCACCCAGGTAGTTAAGCCTTTCGATAAGCACCACCTGCTTCCCGGCCTCGGCCAGTTCAACTGCAGCAGTGATGCCGGCAATTCCTCCCCCTATTATTAAAGTCTGTAAAGTCTAAAGTAGATCGCGTTTGATCATCTCCCATTCACCCGTTTCCGGATCCCACCGGCAGTTGGCAAATGCCTCCCACTCCTCTTTCATGGTGGGATGGTCGGTTCGGAAATAGTAGCCGGGCCAGCGGGTCTCCTCCCTGAAAAGGACCGTTCGTATGTGCGATTCTGCCTGCCACATCCGGTGTACATTCTCCCAGCAGCGCATCAGTTCATTCAGATCGCCCGCAGCCAGCTTCTCTGCATCCTCCTTCATAAACTGCAGGTACTCAAGCCCTTTAGTCAACAATGCCTCGGAGGTTTTAAATCCCACAGAAGCACCCCCTGCATACTCATCCATGATTTTTTGCAGGCGAAACATAAACATCCTGGGTTTGATGTAGTTGGGATTTACATCCTCGTCGTTGGTATACCCGCTGTGCTCCCCGAACATCTTCAGCGGCTGCAGCACCTTCTCCTTCAATGCTGTGATTTGTTCCTCGCCGATTCCGGGAAGATCGGGATGGTCCACGCAAAATGCGATGGCCGCCTTGGCAGCAATCCTTCCCTCGGTAAAGGAGCCGGATGAAAATTTATGGGAAGAGGCTCCCGAGGCATCCCCGGCAGCAAATAGTCCCTTCACGGTAGTCATGTTGTCGTAACCCCAGTGGTGTTCGTCCGGAGCCAGGTCGTTCGGACCGCTGATCCACGCACCGGAGGCACCTGAATGGGAACTAATGAAGTAGGGCTCACACGCCGAAATTTCTGAAGGGCTCTCCTCGGGCATGATGTTGTGTGATGCCCAGTTAAGAGCCTGACTCACGGTCATATCGAGAAAATCTTCCCACGCCTCCGACTCCAGCTCTTTCATTTTCCGTTTAGCCTCTTTCTCATCAGGGATCTCTGCCACCAGCTTCTTGATTGCCTCGTCGGTTCGCATGTAGATGGGACCGTTTCCTTCCTCCAATTCAAGGAGCATCAGGTAGTTTCTTAGGTTGGCCGGAGTGGGTTTAGAGGTACCGTAGGGTGCCCAGTTTTCCAGTTCAGCTGCCCGGGTTTCCATATAATCCTCCCCTTTGGCATTGGTAGCTTTGGACTTGAAGAGCAGAAACCATGCTCCCACAGGACCATAAGAATCCTTGAATCTTACCGGTACAAAACGTACCTCCTGGCAGGTCATTTCGGCCCCCGCCTTCAGAGTGAAATAGGTACTGGCTCCGCTGTTAAACGGAGGATACCACGATCTGCCCAGTCCCTCGCCCACAGATTTGGGTCGAAAGATATGGACCGCTCCTCCCATCACATCCAACACAGCCTTCGCCTTGAACAGATAGAACTTGTTTTCGCGAACACTAAAACCCACTGCACCCACACAACGGTCTCCGAACATCACTGGTTCGGTAATAAATACCCGCTCATAGTAGCTGCCGTTGTCTCCAAGCTCCCTAAGTGCATTCTTGGCAGCCTCCGATACAATGCTCTTATAGGATTCGCCATGGATCATGATCTGCCAGCGTCCCTCGTTCACGTAGTTGCCCTCTTCATCTTTCCAGATAGGTAAGCCCCATTTCTCAAAGAGGTGCACCGAGGAATCTACATGGCGGGCAATGTTGGCCACCAGGTCCTTTCGGGCAATACCCATCAGGTCGTTCTTCACATAGCTTACATAATCGTCTACCGTGTTATTGCCCTTGCTTACTCCCAGGTAGAGGTTGATGGCCGACAATCCCATGGCCACTGCACCACTGCGTTCCATGGAGGCTTTATCCACCACGGTCACACGCTGCTTATGCTTTTTCGCCCAGTGTGAGGCCTCAAAAGCTGCCCCACAGGCGGCCATTCCGCCCCCCAGGATCAACAGGTCGGTTTCAACCACAACCGTTTCAAAATTATCTGCGTTCATTACGTTTGATTTAAAATTAAAGGGATTCCGGCTCGGTTCTCAGTACCGGCGATTTCAGGTCGTCCGACCCGGTTTCGAACCCCGCATCGGGTTCAATGGTCCCTTCCGGAGTGGTGCGGATGGGGAATTTAAAACGCTTGACCTTTTTGTTGCGGAACTTCACTGCCCACATGATGGAATCGGTGCTCCTCAAAGGCTGAACCACCCCTCCCAGGGGCATAAAATCGGCATATCCACGGATCTCAATGGCCTGGGTAGGACAGATCTTAACGCAGCTGTAACACTCCCAGCACATATCCACTGCCCGGTTGTAGGCTTTGTTCTTCTCCTTATCCAGGACCATCAGGTCATTGGGACAGATATACTGACACGCAGTGCGATCCTGCGCCTTGCATCCGTCGCACTTATCATTAATAACAAAACTCGGCATAGGTAGCTTAGTTTGTGAACAACAAACATAATTAAATATTCCCGTGGGATGCTGTTGAAAACCGGTAGGAACCGGAATTTAGAATAAATTTAAAATTGGCGATTTAGTCATCCGAAAAGTGTTTGAGCATCTCGCGGTAGGAAGAGAAGACACGGGCCCTTGAGACGAAACCCAGGTATTTTCCGTTCTGGAGCACCGGGATGTTGTAGCGTCCACTCTCCGAGAACTGTCTGGCCACCTCCTCCATCTGGTCGGTGGTCTCGATGGTCCACTCGGGAATGATCATCAGGTCGCTGATTTTGGTCACATCATACATCTCCTGGTTAAACATGATGTGCCGGATGTCGTCCAGTTTCACTATCCCCTTCAGGTTGTTTTGCTCATCCACCACCGGGTAGATGTTCCTGCTGGAAGTGGTGATGACATTAACCAGGTCGCGCAGGGTTTCATCGGATTTCACAGTCTTGAAATTGGTTTCAATCAGGTCAGCTACCTTCATCATCAGGAGAATGTTGCGGTCCTTGTGGTGTGTCATCAGTTCACCCCGCTTGGCCAGCTGTACCGTATAGACCGAATTCTTTACAAAATAGCGGGTGGTCCCATAGGAGATGGTAGAGGCAAGCATCAGCGGTAAGAAGAGTTCATACCCCCCGGTAATTTCAGCAATCAGGAAAATAGCGGTCAACGGGGCATGCACCACCCCCGCAATCATACCGGCCATCCCCACAAGTGCCATGTTGCTCACCGACACATCGATGCCCACCTGGTTCAGCACCAGGCCAAACAGTAAGCCTGTATTGGCTCCCATAAACAGTGTTGGAGCAAAGATACCCCCGATTCCTCCTGCTGCGAAGGTAAGAGTAGTAGCAATTACCTTGATTCCGATCACCAGCAGAAAGTATAACACTACCAGAACAAAGGTGTGGCTCCACCCTTCAAAAAAGGTATTTTCGAAGAGGTGAAGGTACTCTCCCCGAAGTCCCTGGTTCACCACCTCATATCCTTCCCCATACAGGGGTGGAAAAAAGAAGATGATGACACCAAGCAAAGCCCCGCCCACCAGAAGTCTTTTCCACGGGCTCTCAAACTTCTCGAACAGCGCTGTAATTCGTATGTAACTCTTTGTGAAATAGACAGACAACAAACCAACAATGATCCCGAGGATCAGGTAATAATGGATCTGTCCCATATCGAAAGGCTCCGATAACTGGAACTGGTAAAGTACATTCTGTCCCAGGAAAAGGTAGGAGGTCAGAGCCGCAGTGGCAGAGGCAATCAGCAATGGGACAATTGCCCACATGGTAAGGTCCAGCATGATGACCTCCAGCGCAAAGACAATGCCCGCAATGGGTGCCTTGAATATGGCTGACAGGGCCCCTGCACTGGCGCACGATATCAGCAGTGTGATCTCCTTGTAGCTGAGCTTAAAAGCCTTGCCAATGTTCGATCCCACAGCACCCCCAGTAGCCACGGTTGGTCCCTCCAATCCCACCGAACCACCGAACCCAACCGTAAGTGCACTTGTTATAATACTGGAATAGAGATTGTGGGAGCGAATAATGCCATTGTTTTTTGAGATAGAAAACAGTACACCGGGGATTCCGTGTCCCACAGGATGCTTATTCACGTACTTAATGTATACCACGGCGAGCAGGATACCGATAAGAGGGAGCAGGAACAGGAAATAGTGGCTGTTATCGCCCTGGAAACCATTTTGTAAGGCCTCTCGTATAAAGTGAACCAGGTTCTTAATTATTACGGCAGCCAGGCCCACGCCAAGGCCCACAATGACAGCCATAACATATAGGAATCTGTGACCAGATAAATATCTGATTTTAAAATTATTAACCCTATTAAGAAACCTGTTTTCGGACATTGAATGACAAAATTAGCATTTTAGCTTGCAGATCAAAACGATTGCACGCTTAAGATCTATTATCTTTGTAATCAGAGTTCCGGAAATATTTTGAAACGGATCTGCGTTTATATATGGAGATGAATGTGAACCACAAATACAGGAGTGCTGGCCGCCGGGTAATTGTACTGGCAGTGACTCTTTTGCTTCCGCTCCTGGTTACTGCACAGGATCCTCCCGATATACCTGACCTGATCAGGGTGACTGTGGACCACAGCGATAATGGAGTTCTGATCCAGTGGGAGCCCAGTACAGACACCGATATCAGGTTTTATCACATCTATAAGTTGAATGCCCAACAGTCTTTTGAACAACTGTTCTCTTTCGATCCGAATACCTTTGAATACAAGCACATGACCAGTGGACTGAAAAATCTCGCTTACGCTGTTACCGCCGAGGACAGTACAGGAAATGAAAGTCTGTTCGGACAAAATGTACACAGGGCCGTTTTGGTATCATCGGAATTCGATCTTTGTAAAGGTACCAATGAGGTTCAGTGGACAGGGTATGAGGGTTGGGAAGGTGAAATTTCAGGGTACAAATTATTTGGGGGGATTGCCGGTGACGCTTTTCATTTGCTTGACTTCGTCCATGCTTCAACCACCTCCTTCAGCCACAGCGGTGTGGAGGTGAACACAAGCTATAGTTACTATGTGGAAACGATTCATACAAGCGGACTCACTTCCTTTTCTTCCATTGATTCTGTCACCACCCTTTACCCGGAAGCACCTTCTTATGTGACTGTCGATTACATCTCCGTGATCGATCAGCACACCATCGAACTTCAGTTTTCGGCAGACATCAACGGACCGGTCACCAGTTTCAGAATCATGCGTCGCAGCAATCCTGAGACTCCTTTTACAGAAGTCGAAACACTTTGGAACGTGGGACAATCCACAACGGTGTTCATGGATCAGTTTCCCACCGGAAGCATAAGTTATCAGTACATGATACAATCTGTGTTTAAGCCTGTTGCATGCAACTCAACCCTGGTGATTTCTGAATCCAATACCGGAAACAACATCCTGCTGGTGAATGAACTGGCCGACCAGTTAGTTACCCTTTCCTGGACAGCCTATGAAGAATTTGAAACCGGGCTTGCGGGATATGTCATACAACGCAGGGGTGGCAACGGTGAGTTTTTCGATATTCAGACAGTGGGACCAAATACCACCCAGTGGCAGGAAACGATAGAGTCGCTTGTAAACGGATTTCAACCCGGTGAAGTACAGTACAAAGTTCTGGCACTGAGTAACGATGGTGGCAATGGCGAGGCTGGAACCAGTATCTCCAACATCACCTCTGTTACCATTGAGACCAAGCTATTGGTTCCAAGTGCTTTTACTCCAGGTAATCCCGGCAGCAGTGGGGTGGATCATGAATTCAAACCTTTAATGGACTTCGGACCCAAGGAGTATATCATGATGGTGGTGGACAGGGGCGGTCGTAAACTGTTTGAAACCACCAATCCGGACGACGGCTGGGACGGCACGTTCCAGAACGGCGAATATGTGAATGAAGGGGTGTACGTTTATTACATCCAGTACACCGATTATACGGGTCTAACCAAGTCTCTCACAGGGAATGTGACCGTATTGTATCTCTGATATCCAAAAAACACTAATTTTGCAAGTCAGGTCCACCAATGGACCGAGATAATTTATATGGCGGAAAAAGTAATCACAGAAGATCATGAGATAAACAGTCTGCTCGAACAGCTCATTCAGAACTGTTCCTACTGCAAGTCTTCCAAGGATGAAAAGCTGATCCGGAAAGCCTTTAAAATGGCCAACGATGCGCACAAGGGTATGCGAAGAAAATCAGGCGATCCCTTTATCATTCATCCCCTGGAAGTAGCATTGATTGTCAGTGAAGAGATCGGACTGGGGGTGACCAGTACGGTGTGCGCCATCCTGCATGATGTGGTGGAAGATACCGATCTGACCATTGAGGACATCGAGAATGCTTTTGGCAAGAAAATCGCCTCCATCATAGACGGACTCACCAAGATCTCAGGAGTGTTTGACAAGGAATCCAACTCCCTTCAGGCAGAGAATTTCCGTAAGATGCTTCTCACCCTTTCAGACGACGTACGTGTGATTTTTGTGAAACTGGCCGACCGCCTGCACAACATGCGCACACTGGGTTCACTCCCTCGTAACAAACAGATTAAGATTGCAGGTGAAACCATATATCTCTATGCACCACTGGCCCACAGGCTTGGACTTTATATTGTTAAATCGGAGTTGGAGGACCTTAGCCTGAAATACAGGTATCCGGAAGTTTACAACGAAATTTCTGAGAAAATAAAGCTGACAGAGGAGCGCCGGCTGCACCTGATCAACCATTTCTCACTGCCCATTATTGATGCCCTGGATCGGAACGGATTTGAATTCAATATCTCGGGAAGACCCAAATCGATCTACTCCATCTGGCAGAAGATGCACCAGAAGAGTGTCTCCTTCGAGGAGATTTATGACCTGTTTGCCATAAGGATTGTGTTCCAACCCATGACGGAAGTTCCTGAAAAGACCCAGTGCTGGAACATCTATTCCATCATCACCGATATCTATGCCCCCAAGCCCGAAAGGATTCGCGACTGGGTATCCACTCCCAAAGCCAATGGATACGAGGCGTTGCATACCACTGTAATGGGACCAAACGGAAAATGGATGGAGGTGCAGATCCGTTCGAACCGCATGGACGAAATTGCAGAAAGAGGTTTTGCTGCCCACTGGAAATACAAGGATAAAACATCCCCTGAGACGGAGCTGGATAAATGGATCAAACGGATCAAAGAGACGCTGGAAGCGCCCTCGGGAGATGCACTTGAATTCCTGGACGATTTCAAACTGAATCTCTTCTCATCAGAAATCATGGTATTCACCCCCAAGGGGCATATCATCACGCTTCCCAAGGATGCCACAGCCCTGGACTTTGCCTATGATATCCACACCGAAATAGGCAATAAGGCAATTGGTGCAAAAGTCAACCACCGCCTGGTTCCTCTAAGTCATACCCTTTCCAGCGGCGACCAGGTGGAGGTCCTTTCCTCCGATGTACAGAAGCCCACCCTCGAGTGGTACCAGTTTGTGACCACGGTCAAAGCCAAAACTGCCATTAAGAATGCACTGAAAGCGGAAATCAAGAATCGTACAGAGGTGGGCAAACAGATCCTGATTGAAAAACTGAAGGAGTTGAACCTGACTCCAAGTTCCAGGATCCTGAAAAAACTTGTACCTGCATATGATTCCACCCACAAAGATGAGCTCTATTCAAAGATTGGGAGCGGAATCATCAGCCTGGACGACCTGAAGGAGGTGCTTAGCAAAAACACCAAGAACAAATGGGTCAGGGTATGGGACCTCTCTGTGGGCCGGTCACAGAAGAAAATTGAAACCAGGGAGGAATTTGACTCCAGGGGTACACTGATCCTCCGGGAGAGTATAGGGAACGAAGAGAGCAACTACCACCTGGCTAAATGCTGCAACCCCATTCCAGGTGACGAGGTGGTGGCTGTCAGGCAGGAAAATAACACCCTGCTGGTCCACCGTACCGATTGCAACACCGCTGTAAAAATTATGTCCAGTCAGGGAGACAAACTGGTGGCGGCCAAATGGACACAACATAAAGTACTCTCCTATCTGGCCAGGATCCAGTTGAACGGATGGGACCGTTTTGGGGTATATAACTCAATTACCAATGCCATTACCAAAGAGTTAAACATCAACATGCGGACCATCAACCTGCATGGACACGATGGTATTTTCAATGGCACAATTGACCTCTATGTGCACAACACCAAAGACCTCAATAACCTGATCCTGAATCTCATGAAGCTAAAAGGCATAGAATCGGTACACCGTGTTGAAGGGACTGAGTAAATTTCCCTCTTTATCTGTTCTAAATTAAAATTATTGCTATATTAGCATCGTAATTTTTACTTAGACTAATTATGGTGCAAGAGGAGACCAAAGAGACTGTCAAGCAAATCTTCACTGATTATCTGGAGAGGAAAGGGCACCGTAAAACACCCGAACGATATGCCATCCTGGATGAGATCTATTCCAGAGACGGTCACTTCGATATCGAGTCTCTATATATATTCATGAAGAATAAAAACTACCGGGTCAGTCGGGCCACTCTATACAATACCATAGAGTTGCTTCTCGACTGCAGCCTGGTGGTAAAGCACCAGTTCGGGAAGAACATTGCACAGTTCGAAAAGGCCTACAGGTGCATGCAGCACGACCACCTGATAGACATGGATACCGGCAATGTGATTGAGTTTTGTGATCCCAGGATTGAAGAGATTATCAAGACTGCCTGCGAACTCAACAACTTCACTCCCAGTCACCACTCCCTCTATATCTACGGTCGGAGCAAGAATGACCAGGACGGGAGTAAATAGGTACCGGTTTTTTTCTTATTTTTATCGGGTTATTAATTCCGGCGGACCGGACTGTAAGGTGCAAAAAAATCTCACAATTTATGAAAGTTGATGTTCTCTTAGGTCTCCAGTGGGGAGACGAAGGCAAGGGTAAGGTGGTGGATGTTCTGACCCCACGTTATGACATTATCACACGTTTCCAGGGAGGTCCCAATGCCGGCCACACACTTGAATTCAACAATATAAAGCATATCCTTCACAACATTCCTTCGGGCATTTTCCGTGAAGACAACCTGAACATGATCACCAATGGTGTAGTACTGGATCCCATAGTTTTCACACGCGAAATTGATTCACTGGAAGCGATGAATATGGATCTGACCAAAAATCTCTGGATCTCCAGGAAGGCCCATCTGATCCTTCCCACCCACAGGATCCTGGATGCCGCTTCTGAAGCTGCCAAGGGAAAATCCAAAATCGGATCGACCCTGAAGGGAATTGGTCCCACTTACATGGATAAAACAGGCCGAAACGGACTCCGTGTAGGTGATCTCGACCTGAACTTCATGGAGAAGTACGAAGCGCTGAAAGCTAAGCACCTGAAGTTGCTGAAACAATATGACTATGAATACAACCTGGATGAGGAGGAGCTTTTCTTCGAGGGTATCGAAGTAATCCGGAAATTCAACCGCGTGGATACAGAGTATGAGATCCACCGTTTCCTGGAGGAGGGGAAAAGCATCCTGGCTGAAGGAGCCCAGGGTACCTTGCTTGATATTGACTTTGGCTCATACCCATTTGTGACCTCCTCCAACACCATCTGCGCAGGTGCCTGTACAGGAATGGGTATCGCCCCCACTGCTGTGGGTGAGGTATATGGCATCTTCAAGGCCTACTGCACCCGTGTGGGCAGCGGTCCGTTTCCCTCAGAACTTGAGGATGAAGAGGGTCAGAAGCTCAGGGACATTGGCAAAGAGTATGGTTCTACCACCGGCAGGCCCCGCAGGTGCGGATGGCTCGATTTGGTGGCACTGAAATACAGCCTGATGCTCAACGGAGTCACCCAGCTGATCATGACCAAAACCGATGTACTGGATTCCTTTGACATCATCAAAGTGGCAACTGCCTACTCTATCGACGGGGAACTGACGGACCAGTTGCCTTACGACCTGAACGCTGGAGTGAAACCTCTATTTACAGAAATTCCCGGCTGGAAAACCGACCTGACCGGTGTCCGCCTCAAAGAACATTTCCCCAAAGAGCTCCAGGATTATGTCAGCTTCCTGGAAAAAGAGCTGCAGGTTCCCATCAAGTTCATCTCCGTGGGACCCGATCGCGAACAGATCATTGAAATGTAGAACTAAAACTACAAATTTCTACGTTTGCCGCTTTCATAACAAATAGCTGAGCCTCTACGACATTTGAAGGTTCATCACATTAATTCATGAGGACTATTTCTAATCAAATACGAAATCATGAAATCCAATCTACATGTCAATAAGGTGACAGAACTTATCCCAGGATATCTGAATGGCGAGCTAATCGTAAAGATCTATTTTGAGTATAATAAGGAAATCATAGAAGCCATCAGAACCATTCCAGGAAGAAGATGGAACCTGGAGTTTCGCTATTGGTATATTCCCAAGAAGAGGTTCAGCCTTCCCATACTTCTTAGAATAATGGAACCGCTCACTCAAATAGATTATTCAGCTTTGGAGGCTTTTGATAAGGGATCCGAATACAGCCAAAAGCAAGAGCACCACTCAACTCACGATAAAATCGATCCTATCAAAAGATTTGAAGAATCTGCACCCGCTCAGAATATTGAATTATCGCCTGAATACTTAAATAAGCTTGAAAGAAGAAGGTACAGCAAAAATACCATCAAATCCTAACTGGGTTATATGAAGGATTTCGTGAAGGAGCAAAGAGGCAAAGACCTCCTGGATATTTCTCCAGAAGAGATCAACGCCTACATCCTGAAGCTGATTCGCACAAAGGGCATCTCGCCATCCCAGCAAA
Organism: Bacteroidales bacterium; assembly: GCA_023137255.1. Classification (GTDB taxonomy): domain Bacteria; phylum Bacteroidota; class Bacteroidia; order Bacteroidales. The sequence continues at coordinate 31,863 of JAGLPR010000128.1, forward strand.
ACCAAAGGATCAATGCCATCAAATTCTACTACGAGAAAGTGCTTGGCCAAGAGAAGCGCTTCTATAATATCGAGCGACCGAAAAAATCCAGAACACTACCCAAGGTCCTCACCGAAACAGAAGTATTGTCCATATTAAAATCACTTGAGAACATCAAACACAAAGCAATCATTGGAACCATATACTCTTCAGGACTCAGAAGAAACGAACTGATTAACCTAAGGAAGCAGGACATCGTGTTTGAGAATAAAATATTAAATATTCGGGGAAGCAAGGGCAAGAAAGACAGAATATCGGTTCTGTCAGATTCCCTGGCAGTCGTACTCAAAAAGTATCTTGAAATCCATAAGCCAAATTACTGGCTATTCGAAGGTCCTAACCGAAAGAAATACAGCGCCACAAGCATCTCCAAAATACTCCACAGAGCTGCCCAAAAGGCAGGAATTGAGATGAGGGTAACCCCACATATGCTGAGACACTCATTTGCCACCCACCTGCTGGAGCAGGGAATAGATATCAGATACATCCAAATCATCCTAGGCCACGAATCGACCAAAACAACAGAAATCTATACCCATGTCAGCAAAAAATCTCTATCCAATATCAGCAGCCCCCTGGATGTCATTTTAAAGAAGGGAGGGTAGTTATGTTTTTTAGCAACCAGATGATGATTTCATGAAGAAATGATTACATTAATACCGCCATCAACCCCAACAATGTCTCTTGGCAACTCAGTAACAAGTCCTAAAATTTCCGTATACAGATGCAGGGAATTCCAGGATTGTCTTTTGCAAAAAGATCTTTCGGGGTTTAATGACAAAACTCTCTGATTTGCCCTTTATACGGGCAAATCAGCGTAAATAACATATATG
>JAGLPR010000129.1 GCA_023137255.1 Bacteroidales bacterium
CGACTCCTATATGTGGAAGCCACAGGAAGCGGTTGAAGACCAGGGCATGATCATCTCAGAGGTGCTGGATCTGAGTTCTCAGATGGATTCCACTGGCGCAATAACATGGAGTGTACCGGAGGGTGAATGGACTTTGTTAAGGATGGGGATGACGCCCACCGGAGCCAGGAATGCACCCGTTGCATCCCAGGGAAAGGGGTATGAAATAGATAAGGCCAATGCCGAACTGGCACAGTTCCACTTTGACCAGTATATGGCAAAACTGATCGGCCGGATACCGGAAGAGAGTCTCCCTGCCCTTAAATATGTGATTGCCGACAGCTACGAGATGGGTTCACAGAACTGGTCAGACGGTTATGCCGGAAAATTTGAGGATAAATATGGATATGATCCTGTTACCTACCTGCCGGTACTCTCCGGACGGATTGTGGGAAGTGTGGAGCAGTCGGATCGTTTTCTATGGGACCTGCGGCGCATGGTAGCCGATGATGTTGCCTATGAATATGTGGGAGGCTTGCGTAAAGCAGCCAATGAATATGGATTAAAAACATGGCTGGAGAATTACGGACACTGGGGATACCCGGGCGAGTTTCTGATGTACGGAGGACAAAGCGACCTGGTGGCCGGTGAATTCTGGAACGAAGGAAACCTGGGGAATATCGAATGTAAAGCCGCCTCATCGGCCGCCCATATGTATGGGAAACCACTCACTTCTGCCGAATCTTTTACAGCTGCCCGTCAATCCTATAGCCGGCATCCGGCCCTGCTGAAGAAGCGGGGGGACTGGAGCTGGACCGAGGGAATCAACCACATGGTGCTCCATCTTTACATCCACCAGCCACGAGATGAAGCACCCGGGGTCAATGCCTGGTTCAACACCGAATTCAACCGTCTAAATACCTGGTTTGACCAGGGCAGGGAGTGGGCCACCTATATCCGAAGATGCCAGCATATGTTGCAGCAGGGAAAATATGCTGCAGATGTGCTCTATTTCATCGGGGAGGATACTCCCAAAATGACAGGGACCAGGGATCCTGAGCTTCCGGTTGGATACTCTTACGATTACATCAATGCAGAAGTGATTATGGAGCGGCTATCGGTGGCGGATGGTAAATTTATGCTTCCTGACGGGATGACCTATTCCATCCTGGTGCTCCCGGAAAACGCCAATATGAGGCCTGAGGTCCTGGCAAAAATGGAAGCGCTGGTTCGTGCTGGAGGGACGATCCTGGGTGGCAAACCTGATAAATCACCCAGCCTTCAGAATTTTCCCCGGTGTGACCGGGAAATCCTTGAGATGGCTGACCGGATGTGGGGTGCAACTTACACAGGAGAGTGGATGGAAAGGAGAATTGGAAAAGGATATGTGCTGGACGGGATGGATCTCCAGGAGGCCCTGGATCTGAACGGGATCCCGGACGATGTTCGAATCAAAGATGAGCTTCCCGTGCTCTGGACACACCGCACCATGCCGGGCATGGAGATCTATTTCCTGACCAACCAGAGCGATAAGGTCCTCGAATTTGCACCCTCCTTTAATGTGTCCGGCCTGGAGCCCCAGTTGTGGGATGCAGTCACCGGCGAGGTCAGGAAGCTCAATGATTTTGAAGATAATGGCAGTCGTACACTGGTGGGGCTCACCCTGCAGAAACACCAAAGCTGTTTCGTGGTTTTTACCTTGGAGAGCAACGGGAATACAGCTGCAGGCTATGTACTCAATTTTCCTGAGATAAGGACCCTGACCATCCTGGAAAGTGAGTGGACCCTGGAATTTGGGAACAGGGAGTTCGGACCCTCTGAGCCTCTGCAGCTCACACATCTGTTGGATTGGACCGAGTCGGTGGATAAAAAGATAAAGTACTATTCCGGAATAGCCACTTACAAAGCCTTATTTACTCTGGATGAGCTCCCAGAAGGGGAGCTGTTCCTGAACCTGGGAGAGGTGGGTGTGATGGCGCGGGTGACACTTAACGGATCAGATCTGGGCGTCAGCTGGATGGCCCCGTTCCGTATGAATACAAAGGATCTGCTGATAGCCGGCATAAACCAGCTTGAAGTGGAGGTGGTGAATGTCTGGAGAAACCGCATGGTGGGGGATCTGGAGCTGCCGGAGAGTGAACGGTTCACCACCTGTACCTTTTCCATCCTTCAGAAGGGAGCGAAACTCACTCCCTCCGGACTACTGGGCCCCGTGAGTATTGAATGGATCAGTGATAATCAATAAATTAGTTCAGGTATTTTTATTCATAGTTTTCAGCCACTGCCAGCACGCTCCAGTAGTTATCCACCAGGAAACCTTCATAACCCCAGCACTCTCCGTCCCAGGTCCTCCAGTCCTTGGTCATGCCGTTCTCGCATTCTCCCTGGAAGATTCCCTCCTCCAGCCCTTTCAGGAGCGGGAACAGGATTCTTTCCGCATCTTTTTTACGTCCAAGCCGGTAGAGGGCGCTCAGGGTGAAATAGACATAGTTTCCGGAGGTTCCCCCGTTCTCATATTTTTGCCATCCATGATTCTGTTCCCCTGTTCCGGATTCACCAGCCCGTAGGCAATGGCCAGGGAATTTACAAAGATGAAATAGTAATCATGCAACTCCCCGTCGGCACT
>JAGLPR010000013.1 GCA_023137255.1 Bacteroidales bacterium
TACCACCCCTTCAAAGGCAACCTGGATATCGGAAAGCTGGAAAATGTGGTGCAGGTGTATGGGAAAGAGCGCATCCCCATGATCATCGTTACGGTCACCTGTAACTCCACCGGCGGACAGCCTGTGAGCATGGAGAACCTGCGAGCTGTACGTGAATTTGCCGATACACATGGTATCCCGGTGATATTTGACTCGGCCAGATTTGCAGAAAACGCCTATTTCATCAAGATCCGGGAAAAGGGGCATGAGAACCGGTCCATCAGGGAGATCATCAGGGAGATGTTTTCCATGGCCGATGGAATGACCATGAGCAGCAAGAAAGACGGAATCGTAAACATGGGTGGATTCATTGCATTGAACAGCCAGGCCCTCTTCAGGGAAGCTGCCACCTTCAACATCATGTTTGAAGGATACATCACTTATGGAGGTATGTCGGGAAGAGATATGGCCGCTCTGGCACAGGGACTGCAAGAGGCCACCACCTTCGAATTCCTGGAGAGCCGGATCAACCAGGTTCACTACCTGGGAGGACTTCTCCGGGAAGCCGGGGTTCCGGTCCAGGAACCCTTCGGAGGCCATGCCATATTTGTGGATGCCACCAGGTTCCTTCAGCATGTTCCTTGTGAAGAATTTATAGCCCAGACCCTGGCCATTGAACTCTACCTGGAATCGGGAGTAAGGGCCGTGGAGATCGGGACCCTGCTGGCCGACCGTGATCCGGATACCCGCGAAAACCGCTACCCGAAACTTGAATTACTGCGACTGACCATCCCGCGCAGGGTCTATACCCGGAACCACATGGATTATGTGGCTGCAGCGCTTCAGAATGTATACCAGCGGAGGGAGCTTATCACCTCGGGATATAAAATCCGCTACGAAGCTCCCATCATGCGCCACTTCACCGTGGAGCTTGAAAAGATCGATTAATGGTAAATACAATTTACCCCCTAATACTCAAAAGCAAAGCCCATGTGGTTCTGCCCATGGCAGTTCAGAAAACAGCGACCTGAAAAAATACCTGTACTCTCATAGGCCAGCATTCCGTTGTTGGCGGGGGATACAATCCCCCGGTCAAAATTGATCAGGTGGGCGTTGTTGGTGCTGTTTCCCTGGGTATGGCTGATCCCGTGAGGATCATGACATGCGTTGCACGGGGTCCTGAGATCCCTGATATGCTCATCATGAGCACCGAACGACTCATCATTCAAAATACTGGTGCGGCTGTGACAACTGTAGCAAAGCTCATAGGCTGTAGTCGACTCCACTGTATAATCGGCAGTTTGGTACTGAAATTTGAGCTGCCCCGGAAAAATAGAACCATGGGGCCCGGCTGGAGATCCGGAGCCATTGCTGGCATGGCAATCTGTACAGTAGATAATGCTCGATTCGGTGATCGGGGCAATCAGGCTGGGCACATCAGGATTGACCCCGGCCGAGTTTACGGCATGATGGGATGGATTGGCCGGATCAAACTCCAGCCTCACATTGTTCTGTTCAATTTGCCGGGTGGTTAAACTGGTTGGTTTGGCAGGACTATCGGCGTGACAACGGTAACAAAGTTCATAAGCATACTGCAGGGGATCTACCGGATTTCCGCTCTGATCCACCCCTTTCACACCGGTCAGGAAGCCATTGGCTGCAGGAGCCAGGGCCGGAGTGTTATTTACAGCATGCGGATTATGACAATCCTCACACTCTACATGCATGGAGAGGACCAGGGGATCCTCTGCAGCATCATGTTCCAGGTTGTATCCATATACATTGTGAAGATAAGGTTTGGCCAGCTGGGCCACAATATTGGTGGAGGCCACGTTGCCGTTGTGACACGGAAGGCAGTTATTTTCTTCAGCAAGTTCATTCAACAACCTCTGGTTGTTTCCGGCAGTATGCGGCTTGTGGCAGCTTTCACAACCATTCTCCGCAACATTCAGAAATTCTGTATGCGGCCATGGATCGATCCCGTTCCCGTTCCATGTGGCAGTGGATGTGGAATGTATTGAAAAGGACCAGTAATCCCGGTCATGACAGCTGAAACAGAGTTCCGAGAACTGGTTGGTGACCAGCAGAAAATCATTGGTCAGGTTCCTGTGAGGATCATGGCAGGAGGTACACTGCATGCGCCCGTTTCTAAGAGAGACCGGAGGAACAATCGCAGTGGGATCCTTCAATTGTCCGTCGGCTGCTGCCAGTCCGGTGGTATAATCAAAGGAGATCGGATGGTCATCGGCCAGGTCTGTGGAGATGTTTGAGCTTCCCGGGGGAAGGGTGGAGATTCCACTCATAAAACTGATCTCCCCCGACCTGCTTAATACACTGCCCAGTGCGGTGGTACCATCATGACAACTGAGACAGAGGATGGAAGAACCATCTGGCTGTCCGGGTACAGCCTCAGCGGTCGAACTGTGGTATAGGGTGTAGGTATAGCCGGGATCATCCTTATTCCAGAGCGGACTGGAGGGTAGGCTATTGTGAGGGGTATGACAGAAAATACAAATTTCCGATTCGCTTAGGGCTCTAACATCGCCCGGACCAGTCGCAGAAAGGTTGTGTTCCGTATTTATTATGGACTGGGCCCCCGCGTCCCGGGCTGCAATAATCAGGATTATGAGCAGTATGAAACGGTATTTCTTCATAACAATCAGTTTTTTACCAGTTGAAAAACCTGGACCCTGGCATTGTAGCTGTCGGCCACATAGATATTGTCCCGTTCATCAATGAATATGCCCAATGGCATCCAGAATTTGCCCTGTCCCTGTCCCTGGCTGCCAAAACTGTACAGGAACTTCCCTTGGTCATCAAAGATCTGGACCGCATGAAACAGTGCATCGGTCACATAAATATGTCCCTGCGAATCTGTTGCCACCCCTTTGGGCCTGGCCATGTTTCCGGTGGCATCTCCCGATTCACCAAAGGTACCTTCAACCTGCCCCTCCCCATTCAATATCTGTACCCTGAAATTCATCGAATCCACCACATAGATACGGCCCCCACGATCAATCCAGATAAAGGTGGGGTAGTTAAAGAGTCCGGGAGTGGTCCCCCTGCCCCCTAAGGTCCTGATCAGCTCACCATCCCTGCTTAGCACGGAGATTTGATGTGCCCCGGTTTCCACCACCCAGATTTCTCCAGTTACTCTGTTAAATGCTATACCGGTGGGCTGTTTGAAACTGAGAGTATCTGCAAACACCGATAAATCTCCATCAGCAACCGACATTACCAGATTTAACCTGGAATCCGTAAAGAGAAGTTCTCCGGCGGGCAATCCACAAATACCCACCAGGGAAGGAAAATCCCGGTTCGCTCTTTTCATGGACCTGATCAGCTGTCCCTCTCCGTTAACCACCTCAAACACTCCTCCAGAGCCCTGGTCCAGGATCCAGTAATGCCCGGGATCAGCTGCCACCACATTGAAGGGCTTGATCACCTCCTGTGGCTTCTTCCCGAAGATAAGCCTGGACACACGATCTCCAAAGCCAGATGCTTTAAGGCTCTCCTCACCAGGAAACTGCCCGATAAACTGGACACTGTATTCAACACCTGCCTGGGCCCCGGCAGAT
>JAGLPR010000130.1 GCA_023137255.1 Bacteroidales bacterium
ACAATTTGAATAAGCATCCTTGTGGCCGAAACCAATGGTGTCCCACCAGTTGGCCGGGCGCATTTCCGGACCTCCTGACCAGCTTCCCGAGTTGCCGCTGAATCCGTATTCAACGATGCCGTCGCCGTCACAATCCCGGTCCACAATTTCCACTGCCCACCTCTCCAGTCCGTGAAAATTCTTTTCAAGCCAGGGCTGGTTGTGGCTCCCCTTAAAGTAATTGCAGGCTGAGATCAGCAGGGAGGGAAAGGCATCCAGGGAGCTCGATTGTCCTCCCCATTCCACCAGTTCAGTCCCCGGATTGTCATACAGGTAACCTTTCATGCCGTAACCTTTGTCTCCGCTCAGGTATCGGTCCACGGTCATCCCTACCAGGTCAATGGCCTTCAGGTCATCCACCAGATTGGGTGCATGCAGGGCTATTTCTGAGTAACCGTACTGAACAAAAGCACAGGAATCGCTTGACGAATTATTAGAAAGCATCATCAGCTCCGGATTCACCTGGAAGGTGTTGATAAAGTTCCTTCTGTACCCGTCAAAACGGCTATCTCCGGCAATTTCTTTCAATTCCGGATAGATGGCTGTTATCTCGAAATGGTACTCTACGGTCCGGTTCTCTTCATCTGCAGCCGGAAAGGATATCCGCACAAAGGGAGCGGTGACGTTCATCCTTTTGGAGAGGTAGTCCAGCGACTTTACCTGCTTGGAACGCACTCTCACCGATCCCATATCCGGCAGGTGGATGAGACAGGGTGTACTGATTTTATTCTTTTCGGGAACCAGTCCAAGCACCGTTACATGGTTTTTCCTCTGATTAAAATTGATGATCCAGGGGGTTTTGTTCCCTGTGAAATTTGATCGCAAAATGAATCCTTATTCGGATGGAATAAACTCCCATGCGGCCTTATTCCGATCCGTTTGGGTGAAGTACCTTGTAACCCCATCCCTTGTTTCAGAAATGAAAGTGGTTGTGGCCCCTTGGATTGGGAGGAGTGGAGTGTGGTCAAGTTTTGATTTTCCCAGGGAATCTACTGAGAAGAAATCAAATTGCGGAAAATCAGGATTTAGCTTGAATCTGAAGTAATTAGAACCGTTCCGGAACGGTGTCCAGGCCATCAGGTTGCCAACCGGTCCTGCGAATATTAAAGATCCGGTTATTGCAAGCCTTTTAAGGGCAGCTCTTCTGTTAAGTATCATATCTTATTGTCAGCTGTTTTTAATCTCAGTTTCGATCGGGATGTCGTCCCCATTCATAACGTCTTTCAGAGTCGAATCCGGGATTGGGCACCGGAAATTCGGCTCCACAATCGTTGCGCCATGCCTCCAGCAGCCGGTAAAGCTCGTTTGCAATCTCCTGTTCCGCATTACTCAAATCGGTGGTCTCCCCAATATCACTCTCCAGGTCAAACAGGGAACGCCGTTCGCTCACCAGGTTATGTATCAACTTCCATTTACCTTTTCTGACGACGCTTGCCGGCTCATCGTGATGGTATACCGGGTAGTGCCAGAAAATGGCCCTTTCCGGATCGGGTGCCGATCCCTCCATAAGGTTCACCAGGCTCATCCCGTCAAACACCTGCTCATCGGGCAACTCTGCTCCTGCCAGATCCGCAAAGGTTGGAAGGAAGTCCACACTTGATATGATGGCATTGTTCACCTCTCCCGGATCCAGGGTACCCGGCCACCACATGATCATCGGTTCCCGAATTCCTCCCTCATAAATGGTGCCCTTTTCAGCCCGCAGCGGAGCATTGGAGGAGGCCACATAGCGTAGTGTATCTTTTTCATAAATGTGCAGTTTTGAATCGGCCAGCAGGGGAATCTTGTCAAACCGGCTGATCAGTCCCCCGTTGTCTGAGAAGAAAACCACCAGCGTATTTTCTGAAATGCCCAGTTCAATCAGCTTGTCGCGAATCCGGCCAGCGCTTTGATCCACATGTTCTACCATGGCGGCATAGACCGCATTGCAGGGATAGCCATCGACCTTCTGCTTGGCCAGGTATTTTTCAATCAGCATTGAATCGGCATCCAGTTGTACGTGTACGTCGAAGTGTGCCAGAAAGAGGAAAAACGGGGTCTCCCGGTTCTTTTCAATAAACTTAAGGCTCAAATCGGTAAGTGCTTCGGAGAGTACCTTGTCGGGCACCTCTTCTATGGGTTGGCTCAACCTGGAGGCATAGTTAAATAACCCCCCTCCCTGGTAAACGCTCACCTCATCAAATCCCTGGTATTCAGGATAATACTTATCCGATCCCAGGTGCCATTTCCCATAATAGCCGGTTCTGTATCCGGCATCTTTCATCGCTTCCGCCAGGGTGTAAATCTCCAGGGGTAAATATTGCTGCCTGTTTTTCGGCACAATTACCTGCTCGAAGGGCCTCCAGTGTCCGGAAATAAAATCGATGATACCCACTCTGGCCGGATATTGTCCACTCATGATGCTGGCCCTGGTGGGGGAGCAAACCGGACATGCTGCATAGGCATCAGTAAACCGGATCCCTTCATCTGCCATTTGCGACAGGCGTGGAGCTTCATTGAATTTGTTGCCATACAGAGGCAGATCGGCCCATCCCATGTCATCGGCCAGGATAAATACAATGTTTGGCCTGGAGCCGGAGAGTGAATCTGGCTGCCTGTCGTTACAGCCATTCAGAATGAACAGCGTGATCAGAGCAAAAAGATAGTTTTTGGATCGCAACAGTATGATGGTAGGCATAGGGCAGAGTTGAGTTTAAATATAGCCAATTTGATGAGATGTTTGTGCCAATAATGGGAGAGGATTGAGCCTCGTTCAACAGTTTTTAGCATTAATTATGCTATATTGAAAGAGCTTTTAATACTGCTCTATCTGACAAACGAAAAACTATGGAAAACAGAAGAACTTTTATCAAGAAAACTGCCATTGGAACCGCTGGTGTTTCGGTGGGATTGACTGCAATATCTGCTAAATCATACGGCAGGATCCTGGGTGCCAACGACCGGATCAATATGGGTGTGATTGGCCTGAGGGGACGTGGAAGAGGATTGATGGGCTCCTTTTCGGAAATGTATGACGACGGTGTATTTGTTAAAACCGTTTGCGACGTGGATACACAATTCCATGAGGCGTCCAGGGATCTGGTGGCTGAAAATCAGAAAGGCAAAAAGCCCGATGCAGTGCAGGATATGCGGAAGGTATTCGAGGATTCCGAAATCGATGCGGTGGCCATGGCTACACCCAACCACTGGCACGCACTCGGAACCATCTGGGCCTGCCAGGCCGGGAAACATGTGTATGTGGAGAAGCCCAGTTCTCACAACATCTGGGAAGGTCGTAAAATGGTGGAGGCAACCAGGAAGTACAACCGGGTGGTCCAGGTAGGTTTCCAGAACCGCTCCACCAGCAACGTAATGCAGGCCATGCAATTTCTGAATGATGGTGGCATCGGTGATGTATTTATGGCCAGGGGCACCTGCTTCAAGCCCAGGGATTCATTTGGTATTTCAGCCGACAGCGAAGCTCCTGCCACACTTGATTACGACATGTGGCTGGGTCCCTGTTCCTACAGGGCCTATAACGAAAAGAGGGGTCACTACAACTGGCACTGGCACTGGAATACCGGGAACGGTGATACCGGGAACCAGGGTCCCCACCAGTTCGATGTGGCACGCTGGGGACTTGGTAAGAAGGTGCATCCTGTGAAGGTGCAGTCCATGGGCGGTATCTTTGGGATCTCACCCCACGGTTGTTCCCAGGAGACGCCCAACACTCAGACTTCCATATTTGAATACGACGACGGGAAGATCCTGGAATTTGAAACCCGCGGCCGTTTTACCAACAGCGAGTCTGACGCCAGGATTAAAATCGGGAACATCTTCTACGGGACCAATGGCTGGCTCGAAGTGAATGGATCCAACTGGAAAGCTTACAGAGAGCGTGAAGAGGAGCCGTTTGCAGGAACGGGCATAGAAGCAGAAGGTGCTGCAGTGGGGGGTGACCAGACTTTCCGGGCTGCGCCCAGCAGCGGAGGACATTTCGCCAATTTCATTGATGCAGTACGTTCAGGCGATCCGGCCGATCTGAATTGCGACATTCTGGTGGGTCACATGTCCACCTGTCTGCCGCACCTGGGCAACATCGCATACAGGGTGGGAGAGACCCTCGAGTTCAACGGGGAGTTTGAGAAGTTCATCGACAACCAGGAGGCCAACATGCTGCTGACGCGGAAGTACAGGCATCCGTATGTCATACCACATGTGGTATGATAGTCGAAAGTCAATAAAGTCGAAAGTATATAAAGTCATAAAGTCTAAAGTAAAAAAGATGAGAAAGTTACATAAGCTGGTATGGGTGCTGGTGATTGGATTACTGGCAGCCGGATGCGATACTTCGGTGAGTCTGTTTGACGGCAAAAGCATGGAGGGGTGGGAGTGCGATCCTGTTGAACAAGCATCGGACTGGAGTGCAGTTGACGGGGAGTTGCTTGGAGATAATGCAGGAGAAGAGGCTTCCATTATCTGGACCACCTCCACGTTCCGCGATTTCGAGGTAGAGTGTGAATACATCACCCTTACCGACGATTACGATACCGGGTTGTTTATCCGTGGAATGACCCACCAGGTACAGATAGGTATCTCCCGTTCGCTGCAGAAGGACATGACCGCCTGCATCTATGCACCTAAGGATGAGCAGGGTTCTTATCCGGGTCAGACCGATAAGGTGGAAGCGATCCATAAGATCGGGGAGTGGAACCACCTGAAAGTGGTGGTCACCGGCAAGCGGATCCAGACCATTCTTAACGGAGAGCCCATGGTTGATTACACCGGCGTGGTGCTGGTGGATGAAGGCCCCATTGGTTTGCAGCTCCATGGGGGGGTACACATGTCGGTAAAGTTCAGGAACATCAAGGTTCGGGAACTGCAGCCGGAAGCTTAACGTGGTGCAGATCAGGATCTGCCATGATGTTCGTGTTCAGGTCGTCCAGTGCATTTTTTAGCGCCCTCTGATGGGGGAGGCGGGTGTCAAGGCTGTAGAGTCCTATCAGTTTCTTTCCCCGTCCCACCCCCCGGTGGGTGGTGATGAACTGATTCGTTTCATTGAAGAAGCTCGCCTCCACTTCCACATCGGTGATCGATGTTGCAAAGGGAATTCCCAAAAGGGTTCCCAATCCGAAGGTGAGTACATTCAGTGCTGTTCCCAGGTTGACCCGGTTTTTTTCATGGAAGTAGATGATGCTCATCTCTACCGAACCATGGGTCTCTTCACCCGGGGCTATCAGCTGCTCTTCCATGTAAAACTTCAGGAACCGGAAAGCATCGATTGCCTTGACATCGGAAATATAGGTAGAGGAGGTCTGCTCCATGGTCTCATCTCCCAGACCTGTGATTTCGGTGGTGTAGAGGTTCCCCAGTGTCTGGTAAGTGCTGGCTATCTCCTCCGCATTGATAAAGGTCTCCATGGGGGGGAGTTTGTAGCTGTTCTCAAATGGAAAGGTATAGACCGACTTCTGGGCAAGCATGGCAACGCTTGAGCAAATCAGAAAGAAGGCTATGGCTGGGATATGGTATATTTTTATCATGGCAAGTGCTTATTGGTGGAAACTACCCATCACAGCACAAATACCATTCCGAAATTTTATTAATTTTAACAGGCATTACCAACAACACCATAAGCATGAAACGAAGAGATTTCTTACATAAGAGTGCAGCCCTTGCCGCAGGTACCGGAATCGTTTCCTCTTTCCCCGGAACAGCCAAAGCTGCAGTGCGGATTTTAGGAGCCAATGAAAGAGTAAATATCGGCGCCATCGGGCTGAAAGGGATGGGAATGTCCGATCTGAAATCTTTTCTGAGAATGGAGGGTGTGGAGTGCCTGGCCCTGTGTGATGTGGACCGGAACATACTGGAGCAGCGTGCCGCAGAAGTGGAGGAGATCCAGGGAAAAAAGGCAAAATTGTATGGAGACTACCGTCAGTTGCTTGAGCACAAGGATCTGGATGCCGTCATTATCGGGACCCCCGACCACTGGCATACTCTGCCCATGATCGAAGCGTGCCAAGCCGGACTGGATGTATATGTGGAGAAACCCATTGCCAACT
>JAGLPR010000131.1 GCA_023137255.1 Bacteroidales bacterium
GATAAAAGACCAGGTCCACGTAGTAGTACTCCCCATCGATGGTCAGCCTCTTTTGTCTGTCCTCCAAGCAGAAGCCCTTACCAAGCTCCAGCAAGAACACCTGCAAGTGGCTGATAAGGGCCTCCTCCAGGTTGCTTTCAGCAAATTTCTCTTTGGGCTCCAGTCCAACAAATTCGAACACGTATGGATCACGCATGATCCCTTCAGGTGTTGATGAATCCGCTTTCTTGTTTATATCCTCGATCAACTCTTTCTTGTCAGTAGAAAGACCTGTTCGCTCATACAGCAAGCTTCCCATCTGTCGTTTTAGTTGCCGTACCGACCAATTACCAATGATAGCTTCTACTTCATAAAAAAACCTCTTTTCTGGCTCCTTTTCTCCCATGAGTTCAATGATATGGGAAAATGATAACCTGCTTATCAATAGCTGAGAAGCTTCTTCGATGTTATCACTCTTTCGCTGCATTATTTCAGATTGTGCAGACAGTGTCTGCATAATTGATTTTGGCAGATTCATATTTGCAACAAGCAGACCTACTGTTGGATACATTAAATAAAACTGACTGTAGTAATGAAGATTTCTTTTTGACAGTCCATTCATGCCATTGCTCTTAAGATCTTTGGCCAGTGCCCCCAGTAGCTTATCTCCATATGTTGCCCGGTCCTCCCCGTTTTGCTCGTACTCCACGATATAGTGACCAAACAACCAGTTTCTGATGGTCAGTGACCTGTTAACCGCTGAAACAGCAGTTTTCTGTAAATAGTTGTGAGTCTTTTCACAGGCTTGTATTAACTGCTCAAAGTTCATTTATTATTGCTATCGGTTAAATCAATGATACTCACCCCTCCTCCAGGTAGCTCATGTGGTTTATAGGGTTAATGTCCTGTTATTTACACTTTCAGCTATTCGCTTTTGACTTTATGGACTTTATGGACTTTATGACTAATTTCCCTAACTTGCAGGTGTGATGACCAGACCTATGGCACATACCAACCTTTACCACACTTTCGGTAAAGCCCTCTTCGAGTGCTGGATGTTCTATCATTGACCCCCACGCGGGCACTGATCACGCTTCCTCAATTAGCCTGTTCTCTGGCTATTTACCTGCTGAGTACTGAGCACTTTCAACTAATTCATTTCTATGGTAACTATTTTTGATATCAAACGTTTTGCGGTACATGACGGACCCGGGATTCGGACCACGGTATTTTTGAAGGGATGTCCCCTGAAGTGTGCATGGTGCCACAATCCAGAGAGTCAGGCCATGAAACCGGTCACGGTGGATATTGAAAGAAAGGTGAATGGAAAGAGCGTGGCAGGGAAGAAGGTATATGGAGAAACCATGGAGGTGGAGGCGGTGCTGGAACACATATTGAAGGATGCACACTTTTACGAGGAGTCGGGAGGTGGAGTCACCTTCTCGGGTGGAGAACCGTTGATGCAGTTCGAGGGACTTAAAAGGTTGCTGGAAGGATGCAAACAGAGCAGTTTACATACTACGGTAGATACATCCGGTTATGCCGGGCGGGAACAGTTTGAAGAGATCATGGATTTGACAGATCTTTTCCTATATGACCTGAAAAATATGGATCCGGAACTTCATCAAAAGTATACGGGAGTGGACAACAGCCTGATACTTACCAATGCGGACCACCTGTTGAACAGTGGTGCAAACCTAATTTTCAGGATCCCTGTGATTCCTGGAATAAATACCTCCCCTGAAGAGGTTTCCGGGATGGTCAGTTTTTTGAAGGAGCGGGCAGAACGGATGAAAGAGATTCACCTGCTGCCCTACCACCGCATTGCGGAGAATAAGTACCAACGTCTGAAGATGAAGCAGCGCTTACATCGTGTAGAGGAACCCGGTGAGGCATTGATGCTGCAATTAAAAGAAACATTTGAACAAACGGGACTGGAGGTCATCATTGGAGGCTGACTCCTATGACCTGTGGCAAACAACAAAAAGAATGACCGAGAGAATAGAGAAATTGAGAGAGGAATCCCTGCAGGCTGTGAACCGGCTTTCGGCCGAACGCGGATTGCTGGTGACAC
>JAGLPR010000132.1 GCA_023137255.1 Bacteroidales bacterium
CCACCTCCCTGACAAAACCTTCGTAAGTGTAGAAGATCCACTCACCATGACGCTGGCGTGTCTTTTTAAATCCCTGGAATTTAATGGTTCCGTCATTGTAGAACTCCATCTCGGGAACATAGAGCTTGCCACTGGGAGCTTTCACCTTGCCATTGACCAGTTCCCTCTCCTCCATACCAAAGTAGCTGAGGAAAGGCATCTCTCTCATGATCTCTTCGGGCCGGACTGTATCTTCAATTTTTTCGTAGTTGGCGCCTGCAAAGATTTCCTCTGCATGTTCGATAAATAGCTCCTGTTCATAAATTCCATCCTCGTAGGCCTTCCTGTCCCTCAATTTGGATATAAGCAGGCCCATATCGCTGTGGAGACTTCCACTCAAATCTGAAAGCCCCATGGAAGTCACGATCATCTCCTTCTCATTCCTGTAAAGGAAGGTATTCAGTTTGTCGTGATAAAGGATCCTCAGGTTCTTGTATTCTTTATACCAGCGCTGACCCCTCATCTGGTTGCGCTCCTTTCCGTACAGCAGTGTAACCCTCACATTCCGCTGGTCCGCCTGCTGAAACCTCAGTATGACGCTTTCATGGAGCTTCATAACCGGAGCAAAGAATACTATTTCATTGGTGGCCTCAGAGACCAGACGATCAATTTGGTAAGATGTTCCTACAGAAGAGAGAAATTCAGCAGCCATAAAATCGATACAATAGGTTCTGTAAAATCAATATTTGAAATTATGCAAAAAAGAAGCTGACTTCTGAACTAAATATCAACAGCTTAAACAGAGTGCCATCACGAGTAAAAATAAGCCCTGGGCTCCTATATTCAACATAATATTTGACCTAACTGGATTTTTCTTACAGTAACTGACTTACTTGGTGCAAATTAAAGTGTCATGAAACGAATTGGAGTCATTTTCTGGGCACAATTGATGGTTTTATCGCTGTATCCTCAAATTGTTTCTATTCCTGATGCTACCTTCCTGAATGGACAGCAACTGTAAAGCGGTAGTTTTGACTTTCGCCTTTTGCCTTTCGACTTTTGACTTTCGACTTTCGACTTTTGACTTTCGACTTTCGACTTATATGGTGACTCCAGGAGGACTCGAACCCCCACCATGGGAACCGGAATCCCACGTTCTATCCGGTTAAACTATGGAGCCATAATGGACCGCAAAGTTAATATTTTTTACTAAAGCCCGGCCCTGATCCCTTCCCAATCAAGGTCAATGGGCAGAGCCTCAAAATCATCCCCGGGAACGTAAGAGAGTGCTTTCCTGATGCGGGAGCGGAAATTGGGATGAGTGGAAACGATCTCAAAATGCTTCATCAGTTCATTGTCCAGTTCCTCCTCTAGCTTTCTGAAAAAGGAGGCCAGGGTACGGGGTTCAATGGATGAGTGTTCCAGCAGTTCGGCTGCAAACTGGTCCGCTTCCTCCTCCTGCTTCCGGTCAAAACTGGTGGAAGTCAGCAGCCCGGTCACCTCCCCCATCACATACTGATTGCCGGAGGTGAGAATATCAATTCCCAGCTCTTTGATCAGGCGCGATACCACATGCCGCTCCTCTACGTGTCCCATCTCATGAGCTATGACCGATGCCAGCTCTTCAGGTGAGTCGCAGAATCCGATCAATCCTGAAGAGATCAGGATATTCCCTCCGGGAACTGTAAAAGCATTGATCATTTCGTTTTCGAAAACCACAAACCGGTAGTTGTACTCCGAATGGCCCAGGCCCTCCTCGAGCCGCTTCCCGATCATTCTCACCGCCGAATCGACCCTTTCATTCTCCAGTTCCCTGAATATGGGATTCAGGAGGATCAGATCCACATAAACTTCCCCCAGTCTCTCCTCCTTCTCGATACTCAGCAACTGGGGATTTTCAGGATAGCTGAACAGGGAAGCCGCCAGCCAGATAAGTCCAAACATACCCAGCAGGATCAAAAGATCCTTCAATATAGATCGTTGCATGTACTTTTCATTTAATAGTCAGGGGGCCTGTTCTTGGGAGCCGAAGTGCCATGTTCAGGCCTGATCCTGTACACCTGGTGGTAGGCCACCTTACCAAAAAAAACAAAATAGTAGAAAATCCCCTTTCTTGCTTTCACCGCACCAACAAGGCTGAAAATGAAATAGATCAGGCCAGCTGTGGCGGTCATTACCAGGTATCCCCAGTAATAACTCGTAAAATCGTAGTCCTTTGCAAAATTGACAATGGTCCATACAACAAGTCCCGAATTTAACAAGGTAACAGGTATCTGGGAATAGAGAGACTGAAGGGTATGGAACTGTACAAATCTCCCCTTATCACGATTTACATAGAAGTAGATTACTGCAGCCACCAGGTTCAGGATGGGAAGAGGAAGGCCCATGGCAGCTGTTGCAAACATCATGAAGTAAGCCCCCATGGCATCTTCCCTAACCCTCACTTCAATCTCATCTGGTTGCGGGAGAGGATGGTATTCCATATTGTTTCGGTTTTATGTCAAGCAGGTAAACTATGCTTCGTCGGGCAACTCATCCCCGGTGAAGGGCGGATAGGTATCGGTCATGTACATCATGTAAAGGCTGACCCTCATCTGCCATCGAATCTGTCCCACTACCCACTCATGCATTCCCTTTGGATATTCCGCAGTAAACAGTACCACCCACCAGGCAGCAAACATCAGGATCCCCACAAACAAGGCCCTGAAAAAGAGGATGAAATAGTGGGGGATAAATACATAGAAGATCCCGAACAATAACCTTAGCAGGGTTAGTCCCCTGCTCACTTTTTCAGGATATGGTATCTCTATATTAGTTAGGTCATCAGCACTTTTGAGCCCAAAGGCCGGATATCCGTCCGAAAGATTATACAGACGAGCTGTCAGGCGAACGTTCCATTTCATCAGCCCTACCTGGAATTCAAACATGCTTTGGGGATAGCGGCCTGTAAAAAGAATAACCCAAAAGGCCACAAATTGGAGAATGGCACCCCACAAACTCATAAACATAAGCACAAAACCATGGGGCAAGGCAATGTAGAGCCAACCGAAGAGAGTCCGAAGCAATAGCTCCCCTCTTGAATACTTTTCCTGGTGTGTAATGGTTAGTTTCATAATCAGTCATTTGGTTTTTGTACAGTGAATTTCTGAAAAAAACCCGTTGATGTCAACCTTTTATTGCTAAATAAAAGCAAAATTCAGCTAATTTCGCATCCTGATACAGATGTGGAGCACATGGAATACAAGTTTGCAAACATAGAAAAGCGGTGGCAGGACTACTGGGAAAAGAATAAAACCTTTAGAACGGAAGATGATTTTTCCAAACCCAAGTTTTATGTGTTGGATATGTTCCCCTACCCATCGGGGTCGGGATTGCATGTGGGCCACCCTGAGGGGTATACTGCAACCGACATTGTAGCCCGGTACAAAAGGATGAAAGGATTCAATGTACTCCACCCCATGGGATGGGATGCATTTGGGTTACCAGCTGAGCAGTATGCCATTGAGACCGGGACTCAGCCTTCCATTACCACACAGAAGAATTGCGATAACTTCCGGAGGCAGATCAAATCGCTGGGACTTGGGTATGACTGGGACCGGGAGGTAAACACCACCGATCCAGGATACTTTAAGTGGACCCAGTGGATATTTATCCGGCTCTACAACACCTGGTTCGATGAGAACCTGCAAAAGGGACGCCCCATTGATGAACTGGAGATTCCCGCAGAAATCGAAGCTGAAGGGTCAGAAGCGGCAAACAACTTTATTGAAGATAAGCGACTTGCCTACTATGATGATGCACAGGTATGGTGGTGTCCTAACTGCAAAATCGTTTGTGCCAATGAGGAGGTGATGAATGACGGGAACCATGAAAAATGTGGCAACACTGTTGAGAGGAAGAATCTGAAACAGTGGATGTTGCGGATTCCTCTCTATGCTGAAAGGTTGCTGGATGGATTGGGAAATGTGGACTGGCCCGAGGGAGTAAAAGACATGCAACGCAACTGGATTGGCCGTTCCACCGGTGCAGAAGTGGATTTCCAGGTGGAGGGAAGCGATGAGACCCTGAGGGTTTTTACTACACGACCGGATACACTTTTTGGTGCCACCTACATGGTGGTTTCCCCGGAACATCCCCTTCTGGAGAAACTAACTACTGAAGAAGAGAAAAACAGGGTAGATGCATATGTGGCACAGGCCGGACTGAAATCGGAACTGGACCGCTCTGATCTCTCCAAGGAAAAGAGCGGTGTGTTCACCGGAACTTATGCCCTTAATCCCGTCAACAATAAGCAAATACCCATCTGGGTGGCCGACTATGTGCTGATGGGATATGGAACCGGAGCCATCATGGCTGTTCCCTGTCACGATACCCGCGATTTCGAATTCGCCACGGCTTTCTCGCTGCCGATTCCTTGCATCCTGGATCCTAACACGGATGATAAGGAGCTGCGCGAACAGGTGCTGAAGGGGAAGGCTTGCTGGACCGGGGATGGCAGTTACGTAAATTCTGCTTCAAAAGAGACCGGCCTGGACATCAACGGGCAGTCCAAAGAACAAGGAATCGCTACCACCATAAAATGGCTGGAGGAGAACAAGCTGGGTACGGAGGCCATCAATTACAAAATTCGAGACTGGCTCTTTAGCCGCCAGCGATATTGGGGTGAACCCTTCCCTGTAATACACTGGGAGGATGGAGAGATTACCCTGCTGGAAGATGACGCACTTCCCCTGCAGCTCCCTGAAATGGAAAAATATGAACCCGGCAGCCATGGTGAATCTCCCCTGGCCAATGCCGAACAGTGGTTACATGTGACCGATTCGAAAGGTCGGAAGGGACGACGTGAAACCAATACCATGCCCCAGTGGGCCGGTTCATGCTGGTACTACCTGAGGTATATTGATCCCAGGAATGACCAGGAACCCTTCTCAGGTGAGAAGGAAAAATACTGGATGCCGGTGGATCTCTACATCGGGGGGGCAGAACATGCGGTATTACACCTGCTTTACAGCCGCTTCTGGCATAAGGTGTTATTCGACCTGGGAATTGTCTCCACCGACGAACCCTACACCAGGCTGTTTAACCAGGGAATGATCCTGGCCTTTGCCTATGAGACAGAAACAGGAGCCAAAGTAAGCAGTGACCTGGTGGAGGAAAAAGAGGGAAAATACTTCCATACAGAGACCAGGGAGCCCTTGAAGCAGATCGTGGCCAAGATGTCCAAATCGCTAAAAAATGTGGTGAATCCAGATGATGTGGTGACCGGTTTTGGAGCCGACTCTCTCCGACTTTACGAAATGTTCCTGGGTCCGCTGGATGCCGTAAAACCATGGGTTGAGAACGGAGTGAAAGGGGTATATAATTTCCTCAACAAAGTGTATAAATTCTTTGTCGACCCATCGAAGTATCACGATGGAGAAGAGGATCAGGAGGTACTGAAGTCTCTGCATGCCACCATCAAGAAGGTGGGCTTTGATGTGGAAGCACTCCATTTTAACACCGCCATTTCCCAGATGATGATCTTTACCAATTTGGTTGTCAAAAAAGGAAAAATTACTCGGGAATCGGCAGCTGCATTCGCCAGGGTGCTGGGTCCCTTTGCCCCGCACCTGGCTGAGGAGGTGTGGAATTTTCTTGGAAACAACACATCCATTGCGAAAGCCGACTGGCCCGAATACGATGAATCGATGCTCAAGGAAGATTCTCACGAATACCCGGTGATGATCAATGGAAAACTGCGATTCAAGATCATGTTGCCACTGGATATGGCCGATGAAGAGATCCGAAAAGAGGTGCTTTCACATGAAACTGCCCTGAAGTGGACCAATGGGAACGATCCCAAACGATTTATCCATGTTCCCAAAAAGATCATCAATATTGTCGTATGATAAAACAACATGGAATGCAGGTGATGAGGTTTTTGTTGTTTTCAGGGATCATCCTGTCTGGTCTGTTGTATCCAGCCTGTGAAAACCCGACTCCCCCTTCGGAACCACCCGGACCTGTGGTAGTGCTTGAGCGAGATTCTGTTCCGGCCAGCAACATCTACGGGATCCACGAGGAACTGTATCAGGTTGTAGAAGGGAAGGTACGCCACAACCAGATCCTGGCCGACCTGCTGCTTCCCCACGGAGTAAGCATGCAGGAGATTTACCGGATCTCCCTCCTGCCAGACAGCCTGATCGATGAACGGAAGATCAGGCCCGGCAACAGTTTCTCCTTCTACACCCCCGACAGTCTGGAAAGGTTCTCGCGGCCAACTACAAGCCTTTTTGTGTATGAGAAGGACCCCTTGAGTTTTGTGGTGATCAGCATCGGCTCCGACTCCATCAGTGCTCTGAACGGAGAGAAGCCTGTGGAAACAAGGCTCCAGTATGCCTCCGGGACCATCGAAACATCCTTATGGGAATCTATGCTGGCGAGCGAAGCCGATCCCATGCTGGCAATTGAGCTTAGCGAGATATTTGCCTGGTCCATCGATTTCTTCGGCATTCAGCAGGGCGACCAGTACAAGGTGGTCTATGAAGAGTCCTACGTGGATTCCATTTCCATTGGAATCAATAGAATTATCGGGGCATGGATATTTCACAACCAGACCGATTTCTGGGGCATCCCCTTTGTGCAGGATGGAACCAGGAGCTTTTTTGATGAGAAGGGCAACAGCCTCAGAAAAGCGTTCCTGAAGGCTCCCCTCAGGTTCTCAAGAATCAGTTCGGGGTTCTCACACTCCAGGATGCACCCTGTACTGAAAATCAGGCGGCCTCATCACGGAGTGGATTACGCTGCCCCCACCGGAACCCCTGTACACACTGTGGGAGACGGGGTGGTCAACAGGAAAGGTTACCAGAAAAGCGGTGGTGGCAATTATGTGACCATCAAACATAACAGTGTCTACTCCACCACTTACATGCATCTTAGTCGATATGGGAAGGGCATAAAACAGGGTGTCTATGTGAAACAGGGCGATGTGATCGGGTATGTGGGCAGTACCGGTCTGGCCACCGGGCCGCACCTCGATTTCAGGTTCTATAAAAATGGCAGTGCGGTGAACCCTCTGAAAGTGGAGGCACCCCCTGTGGAGCCCATACATGAAGAGAACCTGACTGACTACGGGATGATCCGTACAGTGACCATGGCCATGCTAAAGCTCCTGTAGAAGCTTCTCCACCACCATAGGAAAATGCTCATATTCAAGCTGATGTATTCTGGCTGCCAGTGTTTCAGGCGTGTCGTCAGATTTGACTTCACACCTGGCCTGGAACACAATATTTCCTTCGTCATACTCCTTATTCACATAGTGAATGGTAATTCCCGACTCACTCTCCCTGTTATCAATGACCGATGCATGCACACGACTACCGAACATCCCCTTCCCACCGTATTTCGGAAGCAGTGCCGGATGTATGTTAACCATCTTATTTTCAAACGATATTAACAGAGAATCGGGCACAAGCCACAGAAACCCGGCAAGAACCACAAAATCGATACCCCGTTCGAAAAGCAGAGTAAGCATTTCATCCGATTTGTAAAACTGCTCGCGGTTAAATACAATTGTTTCAACTCCAAGAGATTGAACCCGGTCAATCACTCCGGCATCCGCACGGTTGGTAAGTACAAGGGAAACCCTGCCATTCTTGCTCGTTCGAAAGAATCTAATTAAATTTTCCGCGTTTGTCCCTGAACCGGAGGCAAATATAGCGATGTTCTTCATTTTTTTTTGAAAATAGTCGAATTTTGCATTTCTTTGCAGCGTTAAAAATAAC
>JAGLPR010000133.1 GCA_023137255.1 Bacteroidales bacterium
ATAAATGGCTCTCTTAAAAGGAACACATAATGATCATAGATTCAGAACTTAGCCCTGCCGGCCTTCATCAGAAGATTAACGGGTTATGGGAACTTTCCGCATCCAAAATAATGGAAATTCGTGATCACTACGACGATTCCAGAGGTTCTCCGGTATTCACCGTAAAAGGTAAATACACGACCCGGGGATGGACGGAATGGACACAGGGTTTTCAGTACGGATCGGCCATTCTTCAGTATGATGCCGATCACCGGGATGAGTTCCTTGAATATGGCCGGCAAAATACCCTTGAGAAAATGGCTCCGCACCTGACCCATATGGGGGTACACGACCATGGCTTCAACAATCTCAGTACCTATGGCAACCTGCACAGGCTGATGGTTGAAGGTAAAACCTCTTTCAACGAGTGGGAAAAACATTTTTATGAACTCTCCCTTAAAGTCTCAGCAGCTGTACAGGCTGCCAGGTGGACAGACCTGCCCGGGGGCGGATACATCTACTCATTCAATGGTCCGCACTCCCTTTTTGTGGATACACTCCGAAGCTGCCGCATCCTGGCAGTAGGCCACCAGCTCGGCCACTCTCTGAAGGGCGAGAATGATCTGCATATCAGCCTGCTCGAGAGACTAATCTCACATGCCCTGACCACCGCAAAATATTCAGTGTTTTACGGAGAAGACCGGGATAGTTACGATGTTCGCGGAAGAACCGCCCACGAATGTATTTTTAATGTAAATGATGGCAATTTCAGATGTGTTAATTCCCAGCAGGGCTATTCCGGATACTCCACGTGGACAAGGGGATTGGCATGGGCCATGGCGGGTTTTACTGAATTACTTGAATTTCTCGAAACTGTGAAAGAAGAGGAGCTGAGCGCCACCGGATCAAGAACTGAAATTGAAGATACTTTATTGAAAGCAGCACGAGCCACCTGCGACTTTTATATCCTGAATACACCGACCGATGGAATTCCTTACTGGGATACCGGAGCCCCTGGCCTGCTGCATCTTGGGGACTACCTGAACAAACCCTCCGATCCAAACAATTCATTTGAGCCTGTTGACAGTTCTGCAGCTGCTATTGCAGCGCAGGGATTGCTCCGTTTGGGCAGGTACCTGTCAGCCAGAAACCTTGAGAAAGAGGGTAAGATGTATTGGTCTGCCGGATTAACCGTTGTCAACCACCTGTTCGATGATCCCTATCTAAGCAGAGATCCCGGCCACCAGGGCCTTCTCCTGCATTCGATTTACCATCATCCCAATGCCTGGGACCATATCCCCCAGGGATCCAAAATCCCCTGTGGTGAATCGAGTATGTGGGGAGACTACCATGCACGGGAACTGGCGATTTACCTCTTACGAATCATAAGAGACGAACCCTATTATCAGTTTTTTATAACTCAATAGCGAAATGGATCACCTGGAAAAACTGTGTCTCCATACCATTACCACCAAACCGTGGCCCATTGAAACTGCTGCAAAAAAATTCAGGGCAGCTGGAATCACGGGTATCTCCGTCTGGAGGGAGGCACTCATTGACAGGAATCCGTCCCATGTGGGCAGCTTACTTAAAGAGGAAGGATTGGAGGTGGTCTCCCTGGTGCGGGGAGGCTTCTTCCCCGATAGAGATGCAAACAGAAGGCGGGATGCCATAGACCAGAATAAAAGAGCACTGGAGGAAGCAGCAGCCCTTTCAGCTCCCTTACTCGTACTGGTATGCGGCGCAGATCCACGACAATCTCTCGAAGATTCAAGGAAACAGATCCATGAAGGAATAGCAGCGCTTCTGCCTGTGGCCTCAGACCTTGGTGTCAAACTGGGAATCGAACCATTGCATCCTATGTATGCAGATACCCGGTCGGCCATCAATACTTTGAAACAGGCAAATGACCTGGCGGAAAAAGCAGGATCTGACCAGGTGGGTGTGGTGGTAGACGTATATCATCTCTGGTGGGATCCCGACCTTGAAAAGGAGATTCAACGTTGTGCCCAACTGGGTAAATTGTTTGCTTTTCATATCTGCGACTGGAAAGTTCCCACAAATGATTTTCTGAATGACCGGGAGATTATGGGCAGAGGATGCATTCCTCTGTCCCGGATCCGAAAATGGGTGGAGGCTGCAGGATTCAATGGCTATAAGGAGGTAGAGATTTTTTCAAATCATTACTGGCAGACGGACCAGGACCAGTACCTGAAAGAGATTATTGAGGCTTATAAACATAATTCATAAACCATATTCATGACGGGTAAAACGCGAAAAATTGGCATTATCATGAACGGGGTCACCGGGCGCATGGGCAAGAACCAGCACCTGATCCGGTCCATTAAGGCCATTATGGAGGAAGGCGGGATCATGCACCGGGGGGAAATCCTTATGCCCGATCCCATTCTCATTGGCAGGAACAAAGAGAAACTTGAGAGCCTTGCAAAGGAGACGGGAATCAGCAAGTTCTCCGATGACCTGGACGGGGTGCTTGAAGATGATAGCTATAGCGTCTATTTCGATGCCCTGATTACCGGGCTCCGGGTTCAAAATGTAGAGAAAGCGGTAAAGGCGGGGAAACATATTTACTGTGAAAAACCAACTGCACCCGATACCGGATCTGCCCTGGAACTTTACCGCGTATGCCGCGATGCAGGTGTCAAACACGGGGTGGTACAGGACAA
>JAGLPR010000134.1 GCA_023137255.1 Bacteroidales bacterium
ATTATTTCGAAATGATGCATATTTCAACTTACTCACTTGCTGAAACATTTGATGTAGGTATGGATTCCGGCACACAAGTAGATAAAGATTATGAAGGCAGTCCGTTTTCATTTACAGGAAATTTAGATAAAGTAGTTGTGACCTTGACCGATTAGTCACTGCTTAATGACTAAATACTTGACTATGAACAATTCAATTAAGATTGTAGTAGTTTGTTTTTTCATCTTATTTCATTCCTCGCTTCTCGCACAAGTATTGGATGAACCAGTATTCAGTAAGGAAAAAGAAATGGCCATGCTGTTTATTGATTCCCTTCAGGACGATCTTATTGGTATCAGTGATAGTATTTGGTCTTTTGCTGAGATCGGACTCGAAGAGTACAAATCATCCAGGAGTCTTGCAGGATATCTTGAGAAAAGCGGATTTAAAGTTGAATGGGGCCAGTCAGGTATGCCAACTGCATTTATTGCATCGTATGGAACAGGTGATCCTAAGCATTGGTTTTCAAAGCACATTACCGGGCTATGGTAATTCAACGGAATTCTTCCATGCCGCAAGGAGCGATTTTATCTATATACCGAGAGTACTGTCATTGAATGTGCCTGAAGAAATAGAGTGATTTAAATGTGTATAATCGGAAACAACATTAATGAAAGAACACCATGAAACACCTTGTATTTGTGATAGCCTTGTTGGGCATGGGCTGTATCCACCTTGATGCCCAGGATTTGTTTGAAGCCCGAAGGCTGACAAGCGATCCTGCCCGGGAAGGTTTTCCCACCTGGTCGCCCGATGGGGGATCTATCATTTACCAATACACTGAGATGAACGATGCGATGGGGAAGAATGGTTTGTGGAA
Source organism: Bacteroidales bacterium (assembly GCA_023137255.1). Classification (GTDB taxonomy): domain Bacteria; phylum Bacteroidota; class Bacteroidia; order Bacteroidales. The sequence goes on from JAGLPR010000134.1 coordinate 860, forward strand.
AGTGTCGCAGGATGGAAGCGGGGCGAAACAGATTTTTTCAGGCGTAGGGGAACACGCCAAATGGTCGCCCGACGGCCGATATGTGGTGTTTGATGCAGATACCGGTCAGAGTATAAAAATGATTCCGGCCGGGGGTGGAGCTCCCATAACTTTTCTTCCGGATACCGTTCACATTCGAAACGGGGGTTTGCCCCATTGGTCGCCCGATGCTTCGAAAATTGCTTTTATCGAAGGTTCTTCGGCCTCCTTGTGTGTGTATCACATGGAGAGCGGCAAGCTGATCAGCCTGTTTAAGAAAGAGGGCATGCTACCCCTTCCCGGAGGATGGTCTGCCGATGGAAAGTTTGTTCTGGTAGCACTTATGGAGAGGGAAACGAGGAAATCCACCATCTGGAAGATCTCTTCGGATGGAAAAGAGAGCAAGCAGATCACCGGGCATCACGAGAATTTTTATCGTCACCTGGCCCTCTCTCCCGATGGTTCACTTCTGGTGTATGCAGCTTTGGAGGGCAGGTACCTGGGACTATATATCATGCCCTCCGGGGGAGGAGCTTCTCTTCCTCTTGCGCTTACCCCCGATGCTCATAATGAGGGGCCAATATGGTCGCCCGACGGAAAGAAGATAGCCTTCAACAGCACCAGGGGACAAAATGCAGATATCTGGGTGATGGAACTGGATATTGAGCAGGTGAAGAAGGAGCTGAAAGTTGCTGCTTCCAACAAATGAAGCTTGTCACCAAAAACCGCATGGAATGATAAGGCCCCAGCTTAAAAACAAATTCATTATCCAGGTGTTAAATCGGTAAGTGAATTTGCCGTGAAATATATAACTTTGGAAAAAATTGAAAATGATCATTAAAAACAGTTAAATATGAAAATCGTAAAAAGTTTTTTGTTACTTGTAATTGTAGCCGCAATGGCTTCATGTTCTTCTGTAAAGGTCGTTGTTGATGTGGATAAAACCGTCGACTTCACCCAGTACACTACCTATAACTTCCTGGGCTGGCAGGCAGACAGTGATAAGCTGATGAATGAAATGGACAGAAACCGTGTTCATGCAGCCTTTAAAAATGAGTTTGATGCCCGTGGAATGAAGTATGTTGAAGAGAACGGTGACATGGCAGTGAGCCTGTTTTTTGTGATTGATCAGAAAACAAGCACTACGGCCTATACCAATTACTATGGAGGCAGGTACGGAGGTTACAACAGGTACGGTGGCGGATGGGGCATGGGCTATGCCAATACCACCTACTCTGAACATGATTACCTGGTGGGAACGCTGGTCATGGATGCATTCGACGGAAAATCCAAAGACCAGATATGGCAGGGTGTTGCGAAATCGACAATCACTGAAAACCCGGCAAAAAGGGAGAAAGCCACTCCAAAGAAGATTGCATATCTCATGAATAAATTCCCGGTTCCCAAGAAGTAGATTGAACCTGTAAAACTGACACTGAATTATGAAAATAAGAAAAGCAGCCTTTGTTGGGATCCTGGTGATCCTGGCAATGATCTTAACAGAATTTGAGTTAAAGGCCCAGTCAAACTGGGAAATTGGAGGTCGGTTTGGACCTGATTTTGCAGTGGATATGACCATCCCGCTGGCCAAAGCACCCAGGTTGCATCCGACCATTTATGTTCATGATGCTTTTGCCATAGGAGCGTATTTCGACTGGCTTTTTGCTATAGAGGAAGGGCCGACCGGCTTGAAATTTTATCCCGGTATCGGACCGGAGTTCTATTTTCAGAATGAATTCAATCTGGGAATTGCCGGCGATTTCGGAGCAGAGTATTCGTTTGATTTTCCTCTCACCATAGGAATTGACTGGCGCCCCGGTTTTATGATCACCGATAGTTTCAATTTTTACAGCAATAATTGGGGAATCTTCGCCCGGTTTCGTTTTGGAGAGGGTGTGAAATTTGTAAAAGTTGACTAAGTAAAGCCCGTAAAAGAGATCTGAGAAAGATGGTTCTGATCAGGGTTCAAGCCGGATGGTAAGGGGCCAGCCCGTGTACTGTTTTGCACCTTTCTCCGTTACATTGACATTCCGTGGCCAGCACTCAAAGGTAACTTCTTTTGCAGGCTTATTGAAGCGGATCAGGCCGAATCCGGCACCGTCCAGGGAGCCTTCAGGATTTGCATAGGCCACCATGGTGATCTTGTTGCTGAAACCATCGAAATAGTCCCCCGTCCATGGCAATGGATTATCCGGATCATGATTCATGCCTGGCTGCTCGTCGAGTGGCCACCACCATCTTTTATAGTAGTTCACAATGGAAGGAACCAGAAAGGTCCAGGGACCGTCCCTGAATTCTTCAATGCCATGCCGGACCAGGGTGGTCAGATGCTGGTCTCCTCCAATATGCACTGCCCCGGCCTTCCTGATGGCCCTGAGTGCATTATTACGTCCTGTCTGTGGCCATCCGTTGGAATCCATATCTGCATAGAGCCGGTTCTCTTTACTTCCGTGCAGGTGTGCGGTTCCGCCAAAACCGGTTTGCGATAATACGGCTTTCATCTCCACACCTTCTCTAGGAGCTGCCCATGTATCCAGGAACTTCAGCTGGCGCTCACCCAGCAGCACCAGGCCATCAAGATCCAGGGATGCCGGGTCGTAATCCGGACTGGTAATATGATCGGGCCGGGGTCCCTGCTGTGGGATTTTGCCGTTGGGGCCCGACTTGAACTTGCGGTCCTCGATAATGGCAAAATCCACTCCGCCCACCACCAGGCTGGTATAATAGACACCGATCCCCTGTCCGATGGGGGTGGGGTCGAAGGGATCGGGCAGGTTGGCGGTCTGGCAACGCTCCACCATCTTTACGTATTCAGGATGATACCTGTACCCTCCGTCGTCGCATCCCTGGGCCGTGGAAACCTTGCCGCTTTCCCCCCAGAGATTTCCCTGTCCCACATCATGATCATCGGGAATTGAGATACAGGGCCTGGTCCGGAAGATCTCCCGGAACTGGGAACCAAACAGCAGCCACGCTGCAGTATGCTCTTTGTGGTCATATGACTGGTCGCCCGAAAAAAACAGGATATCCGGATCCAGGGCATTGACATTCCGGATGTAGTCTTCCCTGCTGCCACGATCCCTGTTGCTGTTACCTGTGAATGCCGCCAATACAATTTCATCTTTGTCGGCCGGATCCTTACGGATCAGTCCCTCATACATGGCCTCTTTTCCGTGCCTGAGCCTGTAGGCTACATCTTTGGATGTATCCCAGTTCTCGATCCGGAACAGAGCTGACCAGCCCAGGTCGTTCACCTTTTCACGGCCGGTCTCCTGCCACTGTCCGTCGCGTTGAACCTCCAGCCTTACCTCACGCGTTTCATCCGGATAGAGGGGATACAACTGTGCACTCATTTTCAGGATATTTTTCGATACAGTGTACATACCGAAAGCCACCACCTGGTTGCGCTCCACCTTCACGTTGTGGATGGGATTAGGCGCACGGTTCCACCAGTCGTTGGTACAGATGGTATCGAGGTCGGTAAACGGTGCGATCACCGGCGCATCCATCACTTTTGGCTGACAGCTGAACAGGGCAATGATAAGGGCAGGAATGAGTAACTTTTTCATGTCGGGTTTAGTTTGGTCAGAAGTTACCCTAAAATTAACTGATAATCCTGAATTCATCACATAAATCACAAATACTTGAATATATCAAACGTTGTAACTAAATTTGCACATAATAATGTACATAACGAGCAAGATGTTAAGCGCCAGCATGTCGGATTTCAGAAAGGAGATGAAGAAGTACCTGGATTTGGTTACCAGGGATTTTGAAACCTTGATTATTAACCGGGGAAAAGGCAAAGGTGCCGTGTTGATTTCCCTGGATGAGTACAATTCACTTATGGAAACCATGCATCTGCTATCTTCCAAAGCCAATGCGGATAGTTTGTACAAGTCTATGGAGCAGTTTAAGAGCGGTGAGTTTTTCGAGAAAGATTTAATCGATCCATGAGATTTGTGTTCAACAAGGATTCCTGGGAGGAGTACCTTTATTGGCAAAAAACAGACAGGAGGATCTTGAAGAAGATCAATGAACTGTTAAGGGAGATCTCCAGGCATCCTTTTGAAGGAATGGGCAAGCCTGAAGCTCTGAAACACGATCTCGCAGGATTGTGGTCAAGGCGCATTGATCAGGAGCATAGATTGGTTTACCAGGTCAAGGATGAGAAAATCCGCATAATTAAGTGCAGATTTCATTATGATTGATGCGATATTGAGGGTAGATAACATATATATCAATGTCCTTACGGATATAAATATGTTTAATAATAAGTATCTTGCGACTACCTAGGACGGTAATGAAAACACAGGAAATCATATTGGAGATTAAGAAGCTTCCGGTTCACCTTCGTAAGGTGATAATTCGGGAAGTCATTAGTTCTGTTCGGGAAGATGAAGGCAATGATGAGCTCTATCAAGCTGCAGAGAATATGGCAGCTGAGTACAGAACCAATAAGGATCTGACAGCCTTTAGCGAGATCGACCTGGATGATTTCAATGAAACAGGGTGAAATCTGGATAATCAATCTGGATCCGACTGTGGGGTCGGAAATCAAAAAAACAAGACCGGCTATCATTATCAATGATGATGCTCTTGGAAAATTACCCCTTAGAATCATTGTTCCGCTTACTGATTGGAAAGAGAGATTTGAATTGGCCCCCTGGATGGTAAAGATAGAACCTACAGGCCTGAATGGTTTGATCAAGACATCCTCTGCTGATTGCTTTCAGATTAGATCAGTTTCCCAAAGGCGTTTCCATAAAAAAGTCGGACGGATCTCAATTCGTCGCATGGATCAGATCCGGTCTGGACTAAAGAAGATCCTGTCCATGCAAAATTGACGATCATCTTTGAGTTTTTCAAAAGAATTGCACGGAAAATTTGGGGTGAGTGCAGATTTCATTATGATTGATGTCCGGCACGCAACTCAATTGGGTATTTTGTGCTCTTGTATAAAATAAGAAACATGCGTTATTCCATAATCATTCTCCCTCTGATGGTAGTATTCCTGTCGTCCTGTCCATGGAGTGGGTACGAATACAATGAGGGGACATTGCCGGGTAGCCCGGTGAACCTGGAAGCTTTTAACACGGAGTACGACGATTACAACATGTCGTCTCCCATCTTTGGAGACATGGTCCCGTTCTGCTTTTCCACAAACAGGCACAGTCTGGGAGAAGAGTTTAACATCAGGTATGATCCTATGAGTGTGGTTTTTAGCAGGACAACGGGAGAGCTTACATTGGAAAATGAGTACGGTCCATGGAATAGTCTGGTTGAGGAATTCGGGGTCCTGCTGAACGCTGTGAAGAAAGTGAATACCACCGGCAATGAACTGGGACCCTGTTTGCTTTACAGCCGGGAAGCCGATTTTGCTGATGCTCAGTTTGTTTTGATGTACGCCTCTGACCTGGGTGGGGATTTTGATATCGGATATACATTCAACAGCAGCACTTCTGATTTTTCGGATAGCCAGCCTGTTGCTTTCCTGAATTCCGGGTTTAATGATCTCTATCCCTCTTTCAATTCTGATTTTTCGAAAATCTATTTCTGCTCGGACAGGGAAGGTGAGGTATTCAATATCTTCAAAGTGGATGTTGAATATAGCGGAGATTCGATCATAGGGGTTCTGTCCAGTACCGGTGACCATGTAATAGAAATTGATGCGGTATTGTCCAGTGAGTATGATGATAAGTGCCCCTATATTTTTGAAAATACCCTGGTATTTACCTCCAACAGACCAGGTGGATCTGGAGGGTTCGATCTCTATTATTCAAAATTTGAAGGGGGGCAGTGGGGCACTCCGGTGAATTTTGGGGCAGTCATTAATACAGCATTTGATGAGTACCGTCCCATCCTGTTCGAAGAAGATGTAGATAATGACAGAGATATGATGATCTTTTCTTCAAACAGGTCCGGAGGCAAAGGAGGATTTGATCTCTATTTTGTTGGAGTGATAAATTAGCCATCAATTTATATTGTAATTTGCTGATTGGCACGCAACCATGGCGATGCCAGTGTCATCTTGAATATGTATTAAACCCTCAATGATGAAACATCTGATGGCTTTCTGTGTGGTGATCTCATTGCTGCTGCTTTCATGCACACATGTGTCGGATTTAGATCCTGATCAATTTTTGCTTCCCGAAGTAGAACTGACCGATGGTTTTTGCCTGGTCTCAGATGGCGGTGTGATTCTGAACCACCATGATATTGAGTATTACGCTTACTCGGTCCACCTGGTCTATTTTAAGGATCATGTTTCTTTTGCAGAGGACATTGTAGAGTCTGGTTTTAATGCTGTTTACGCGGGAGGGGAGAAGATCTATATGGTGGAACGAATGAATGCCTACGATTCCTATCTCCCAGGCGGCCCCATGGTCTGGAACCAATCCATGTATGAAGATTATGTGATGCAGATCGATCTCCTGCGTCCCCGTCATCCGGATGATCCTGTTGATCCGCGCTTGGATCCGAGGGTGGAGGAGGCCTTGAAAAAGTACAGTCAGTTTCATGCGGGCCTGGCATGTGAAATTGTTGCCGTTCGAAGTTCTGAACCAGGGCATGTTGGGCTTGAGCTGGAACTAAAGAATGAGGATAGCTTCGATTACTGTTTCCTCGATCCTGACAAAATGGGACCGGGTCTGTTTCACTATTACACCAATGGATTGACGCTTCGGGATGTCTCGATGGAGTCATTTACCCACCAGACAGAGGTCATTCACCCCGATCCCTGGGATTCGTGGGATACGGCCTGGTTGTCGGTGATTGAAAGTGGTGAAACGGTGAGTCGGACAATCAGTTATACAGATTTCGATCCCCTTCCTCCAGGCGCTTACACTGCACTGTTTCGATTTCCCGGACTTTGCCACAATGTGCAAAAGGAGGATCTTGAACAGACCGGGGGTAGGCTCTGGCTGGGTGACCTCGATCTGCAACAGCTTCTCATAGTGGAGTAGGACTTCTGAGATTGGTGCCAGTGCAATGTATGCCCTAGTATTATCGTGGCTCAACTTGCGTGATACTATCATCTGATACTATCAAGAGGTGATACTATCATCTGATACTATCATCCAGAGATTGGTAGTACCCCCCCATCTTAAACCTGGATGTTGCTCTTGCCTGAGTCAATCACACCCAAACCTGACCTTTTACGGCTCCATCGCCTTCTTCATCCCCTCGGTGGTGGTGTAGTACTTAACGATCATGTTGGGGATCTCCCATTCCGGGAGGGTTCCGGCCGCAAGGTAGCCGAGGAACTTCTGGGTCACCTGTCCGAAGTGTGCTTCATGTCCCACCTTGTAGCTGTCCGGAATTTCCACCAGCCAGGTGAATTCCTCTAACTCTTTCAGGGAGATGCCAGGGTATCTGACAGCCAGCTCTTCCATGGCCTTCTCCAGCGATCGTGTGAACTCTTCGGGCGACTCCACATGGGTGGCTTCGATGTAGAGTTTAGGCTTGTATCCTTCGGCCTCACCCTGGCGGATCGTCAGGTTGCAGCGGGTGCCCCGCATCACCGAGTAGTGGGTGTCGCCGGTTCCCTTGGGTGCCACAAAGTTCCAGATCACCGAAACTTTTGCATGCACCCCTTTGAGGGTGTAATTGATCTCCCCGTTGCTGAAAACCTTTAGCAGATCGTCCTCCACGTCTTTGGAGAGGTACTCCGGGTAGCTGTCAAGCCCGGTCACCTTTTCAAACATGGCGGGAGTGAGGTCGGTGGTCCACCGCCTGGCGGAGACGATCTCCACATCGGACTTCTTCAGTACCACTTCGGGGAACGCTTCCCACTGCACCAGGTCCACCAGGTGGGTGGTTACATCGACGATGCCCTCTCCCTGCTGTGCCACATCGAAGAACCAGGGGGGGCGCACCAGCGGTTTCCCGGAGACGATCTTGGAGAAGTGGTGCACGCTCTCCTTGGTGATGGCCGGAACCTCTTGGGTGCCTTTCTGCAGTTCACCAAAAACCTCAGGGATTTGTGAGAGCTCTTTCTGAAGCAGCGTGGTAATCTCGTGCCGCTCGGTCATGATATCGTATAGCAGCACCCCTTTCTCCCTGGCTGTGGCAAAAGCTTCTTCGAGCATGGGGTAGTTGCCGGGCGAGATCACCATCGGCTTATCGGCCAGCACATGGATCCCCGACTGAATGGTCCTGAGAATGTACTCGGTCTTAAGGGCGTTGTTGCCCGAGACCACCATCATGTTGCCCGGTTTTTCGGAGAGCATTTTCTCCAGGAAATCGCTGCCGGTGTACACTTTCTCCTCCCAGTCGGTGGGATCTTCCTGCCTGGAGTTGTAGTCGGAGATGCGGTTGAGGTAGCTCTTTACTTCGGGACCTTCGGGGGCATAGACATGCACCACCCGGTCGACTTCATCGTACATGGTTTTCTGGACCAGGGCGGCGTGAAAGTGTCCCGGGTCGAGGTTTATGATCTTCACTTTTCCTTCTTTTGCAGTGGTTTCTTGTTTTTGCGCCTGAGTGCAGGCTGAAAGCAGCAGCAGGGCCAGTCCGGTGGACAACAGTTGGAGTTTCATATTACAAGACATGATTGGTACCATAAGGGAAACGCTGGGGCCGGCTTAGCACGGAGTTGGCTCTGTCGTTGTCGATGAAGCGTTCACGCACTGGATCCCAGTGCAGCTTTCCGTCCACCTTCATGGCGATGTGACTCACCAGGCAGGCCGAGCAGGAGCGGTGCCCCACTTCGGCAGGAGCCACCGGGTCCTTGCGCGACTGGATGGCGTTGAGCCAGTCGAGGTGCTGTTCGGGTGCTTTGTAGAGGTGGATCTCTTCGGGACCAATCTTCGATTCCAGGATCTTCGGGTCGCTGGCATCCAGGGCCTTCAGTTCTGCTCCCGGCTGGGTGGGATCGGAGGAGGTGACCGATACGTTGCCACGGCTTACAAAGATCCAGCCTTCGGTTCCGTAAAACTTCACCCCGTTGGGGAAGGCTCCGCTGACCTCCACAGATACTCCGTTGGCATATTTGGCATGCACCATGAAATCGCCATGTACGTTCCACATTCCTGAAGTGGGGAAGGAGGCTTCGGCTTCCACCTCCACCGGACCGGTGTACTCGGTGCCCATGGCCCAGTGTGCAGTATCGAGGTGGTGGGCACCCCAGCCGGTGATCATCCCGGCACCGAACTGCTCGCAGCGGAGCCAGCCCGGACGGGAAAAATCGAGTTGCGGGTGCACTCTTTTCTCTGTGTAGTACTTGAAGGGGGTCGATCCCAGCCACATATCATAATCGAGGTGTTCGGGGATCTGCATGGGAACTTCCTCCTCTCCGCCCGGATCGCCGGGAAGGCCTATCTCGATTTTTTGCAGTTCACCGATTCGGCCGTTGCGAACCAGTTCGCACGCTTTGTGGAAGTGTGGCCAGGGCCTGGTGCCGCGCTGCTGGCTTCCCTGCTGGAAGATTACGCCGGTGCGATGAACGATGTCGCTCATTTGCCGCCCTTCGGGAATGGTGAGCGAAGCGGGCTTCTGCAGGTAGATGTCCTTGCCTGCCAGGGCAGCCTCCATGGCCGCCTGGGCGTGCCAGTGGTCGGGGGTGGAGATGATCACCGCATCGATGCTTTTGTCCTGCAGCATCTCCCGGTAGTCCTGGTAGACCGCCACATCCACATAGTTGGGTTTTCCCTGTTCAGCATGGAACTTATCGATCCACTCCTTGCCCAGTCGGGCTCGGTTCAGGTCCACATCGGCCACCGCCACCCCGACGGCCACATCGTGCCTGAGGGTTTCGGGAAGGTCGTGGGACATGGCGATGCGGCCAAAGCCGATCTGACCAATCCGGATCTTGTTGGAAGGTGCATTTTTCCCCAGTACATGGGAGGGGATGATGGTGGGGGCCACCATGGTTCCGGCGGTGACTGCCGCGCTGCTTTTCAGGAAAGTTCTTCTTTTCATTGTAGGCTGGTTAATTGCAGGTTCTATTTAAAGTTGCTCCAGAATTGTTCCGCTGTCCGGGTGGTGATGGGGCCGTCGAAGACCACCATCCGGTATTTCAGGGTATACTCTTTTCCCGGTTCCAGCACCCACTCGTGGTGGCGGATGGGACAGAACTCGAAAAACACATTCTCTTTCCCTTCGTTGCTGGTGGGTGGCCACATTCGCATGGGTTCGGGGTGTGCCCGGTTTTCGGGGTGACTCATAAAGAGGATGCCCGAGCGACCTTCCTCCACCGACGATTCTCCTTCGACAATTACCCAGCGGGCGTGGGTAGCATCGGCTTCGGACCACCTCTTCCCTTCGGAGGTGAGTACGGTGCAGTTGGAGGGATCCCACTTTTCGGTGGCCCTGTAGCCCAGTCCGCCCCCGTACCGGTATGCCTCCAGAGTAATGCCCGACTCCAGTGGTGTGGTAAGGGTCGTAACCAGGTCGACCATATAGGCGTGGCCCGGCAGGTTCTGCACCGTCACCTTCCACACCTCATCCATGGCCACCCCTTCGCTCCCGTCCTCCAGGAAGTAGATGTGTTCCTGTCTCACCCGGAAGCCGGCCTGGTTCTTCAGTTCAATCTTTTCGAGGTACTCCGCAAACCGCACAGTTCCCTGCCTGTCTGCCAGGTTCCAGAAATCGACCTTATGTTCCCCAAAATGCGTCCTGGTCCACGGGTTCCAGATTCCGTAGTGGTGCCAGTGGTCGGGCGGCTGGATCCTGGTGAGTCTCTCCCCGCCGGGTGAATGGAGGGGGTGTATGTAGGCCGATCGTTTGTAGACCGCGTCGACCCCTGCCGGGGGAAGGGTCTCCTTATGGACATAGGTAAGCACTGCCTGATTTCCGATGTAGATGGTGGTTTCGTTCTCTTCGCAGGAGAGCCGGGGACTCTTCACGGAGGGTTGAGTCTGGAGGGTGAGGAAAGCGGTGAGAAGGAGGGTTAGTGCTAGCATCATCATTCAGGGATTAAGGATTGAATGTTTTTACTGTATCGATAAATATAGCCATGTTTTCGGAACTTACCCCGGGCGGCATTCCTCCTCCGCAGGAGAAGATCACCCGCGCAGGATCGTCGAGCGATTTGAGCAGCTGCAGGGTGGCCTCCCTGACCTGGCTGGCCGATCCGGCTGCCAGCACATCCCTGGGTGGAATGTTTCCCAGCATGGTGACCCGGTGTTGGGTAAGTTCCTTCAGCTGGTTCAGGTCGGTGTCGAACCCCATGTTGAAGAGATTGACCCCCAAAGCGGGCAGGTACCGGACCGATTCCATGCAGCTGGCATCGTTGTGGAGGAACCTGATTGGAAGGTCGTGGTCGTAGAGCTCCTTAAAGTAGGGCAGACCAAATTCGATAAATTGTTCCTGGCTGATGAATCCGATGATGTCGTCCAGCATCAGGATCCCCTCGATGGAGGGAAACAGCCTCTTCTGGTGGTCGTGGAACCCTTTGAGGTAGTCAGTGATTTTACGGATCAGCAGGTGTGTCTCCTCCGGATTTGTCATCATGGCCATCAGGAATTCGGTGGCACCCATCAGGTAGGATGCTATGTTCAGGGGGCCGCGGGAGACCGAAAACCTGATTTTATGTCCGGATGCCTCAATATGAGGCTGGTTCAATTTGAGCCGGTTGAGCATCAGGGGTCCCAGTCCGTCCTTCTCAGGATCGGGAGTTTCAAGATCCCCGATCTGGCCGGGGGTGGAGATGCAGGGAAAGGCGTGGGGGAACTCGTTTGAGGGGAAGACCGACCGTGCACCAAAGGCACTTGGTTCGCCGCACATTCCGTATTCGGCCCAGAATCCGGGCAGGAACATTGCCTGCGGGAACTCCTCTATGGCTTTCAAATTGGCCTCCAGCCAAAGCTGGTCACTTGAGAAGTAGTCGAGGATCGAAATGCCGTACCAGTTGGGCAGCCAGGGAGAGTCGATGATAAATCCCACCGGCAGGGGAGAGAGCAGCTCTCCGTTTACCACGGCCACCAAATCGTTCCACTGCTTATCGGTCATGTTTTCTGAATTATATTCAGCAATTTGTGATTAATTCCTGTCCGGTGCAAGAGTACGGTCAATTTGTTTTTGATCCGGGCCATGAAGCTGTGTCCCACCACAACCTGAAGGGTGTAAAGGCCATACTTCACCAGTGACTTCTTCCTGCTCTTTCTATATACATTGAAATGAAAACTGTCGAATTGCCTTTGTATCTGTCTCTTCGAAAACCCCGGCAGATCGAATACAGCACGCTGCCGCTCCTCCATCCCGGTGAGCTCCCCCGGATCAGTCCAAGCTCCTCCGACAGTTCATACAAGCGGGTTCCTTTGTATGGAAAGAAGATGGAGGTGGAGTGCCAGTGGGGCTGCAGCTCCTGGTTGAGTCTCAGCATATCCTGAAAATCTTTGTAGCTCTCGGTGGGCAGACCGATCAGGTTAAACATTCCCACTTTGATGTGGTACTTCCTGGCTGATTGAACCGCCTGGCGAATGGTCTCGTTGGAGTAGTGCCTGTCGAGCACCACCAGACCGGTGCGGTGATCCTCCTTTTTCAGGACCGCTGAAAGCTGGGCGATCCCCAGCTGAATCTCCTCCTGCCCTTTCAGAGGTTTCTCTCTGAGAATCGCGTTCCGGATGGAGTATATAAAGAGGATGTTCAAGTTAAAGTAACTGCTTCCGGTAAGTGTAGATCTTCTGAACCGCATTGACAATGTCGTCCATGTCGGAACGTTCGGCCAGCATCATGTTCTGGAACAGTGCCACGGCTTCTTCGGTAAGCTGATCGTTGTCGGGCAGGTGATGCAGTTCCTCCCGGTATCGCTTGAGGCGTTCAGGAGAGAAGAGTCGCTTGTATCCACTGGAACTGATGGCTTCCTCGATGAGTCCGTCGAAGTACTGGCGTCCGTAGCCCGGGTAGCATGGGATCCCTTCGGCACGGAGGGCGGCCATGAATTTCTGTCTGGACAAACCATCAAATAGCTCCTTCTTATAGCGGAAAGGGTAGAAGTGGTAGGAGGATCGGGTGGCTCCATCGGAAAGTTTATAAGGGATGATCCCGGGGATCTCTTTCAGCCTTGCATCCAGGTAAAGCGCATTCTCCAGCCGCTTGTCCGCATCGCTTCGTGCCCGTCTCATCTGAGAGAGAAGCAGTCCGGCCTGCACCTCGGTCATTCGCCGGTTGGAACCCCTGACCGGGTTCTCCTTCATTCCTGCCATGCTTCTTCCGTGGGGCCGGCCGCAGTTGTGGTAGGCAAAAGCGCGGTCCATCAACTCATCGTTGTTCCCTGATATGGCTCCTCCCTCGCCCGAGGGGATGTGCTTGGAGTTCTGGAAACTGAAACAACCCAGGTCACCCAGCGTTCCGCACATCTTTCCGTCATACTCGGCAAGCCAGGCCTGGCAGGCATCTTCAATCACAGGCAGGTTGTGCTTCTCGCCAATGGCCAGGATCCGGTTCATATCCGCAGGCAGCCCGAAAATATGCACCGGCAGGATGGCTTTGGTACGATCCGTGATCTTCTCTTCGATTTTGTGCGGGTTGATGGTAAAGGTTTCCTGATCGGTATCGGCAAAAACGGGCAGGGCATGCCGGTCAAATATCACGTTGTAGGAGGCGATAAAGGTGTAGGGAGATACAATCACCTCATCTCCGGCATCGATCCCCATCACCTGCAGGGAGGCGATCAGGGCAGCAGACCCGCTGGCGGTGGCAATGACCCGTCTGGCACCGATCAGCCCGGCATACCTCTTTTCAAACTCTTTGCACTGCATGCCATCGCCCCGGTACCAGTCACCGCTCCTTAGCAGCTCCAACATGGGTTTCTCAGCTTCAGGATCCCATACGGGCCAGCTCAGCCAGTCGGCTGTCCGCACCGGTTTGCCCCCCTTCAGGGCCAGTTCAGTAGCTGCCCCTCCGGCACTTCCGAACACGGGTAGTGGATTAGAGAGCAGGGCACCGGCAGCACCAGCAGAGCTGCTGGCGATAAATTTTCTTCGGGTAACGCGCTTGGTTTTCATATGGTGAGGTTTATGAAATTTCAATATCGTATTTATTTAGCAGTCCGGCTACAGATGGCAGGGAAAATTTTGCCCCCCTGAGGTAGTTTGATTCGGGGTCGATGGTATAGTTGAAGGCGGTGGTAAGATCGGCTTTCTCCAGCAGGGTATTTTCGAAGATGGCATTAAGAAGGTCACATCGCTCAAGTTGCGCCCCGTTCAGATCAGATTCGGTGAAGTCCACCTCCTGTAGCATACAGTTTGAAAAGCGGATGCGGCTCAGCTTCACCCGGTAGAAGGAGGCATGGTTCAGTTGACAGTTTTCGAACCTGAGCGAGAGCCCCAGCTGGTTGCACTTTTCAAAATGGAGCCCCAGCATCTTACACTCTTTGAATTCGGCCTCATGGAAAGAGGTAAGGGTCAGATCGGCATTGCTCAGGTTGCACGTGGTGAACGCACAATCGATAAACCTGATCCCGTTCAGATCCGCCTCTGAAAAATCACACCCTGAGAAAGTACAGCACTCGTAATCCCCTCTCTCCAGCGGGGTTTCAGCGAAACTGTTTTTCTCAAACGCCTTATCTTCTATATAGGGCCGGTCCATTATAATGTGATACCAAAACTCAGTCCAACAGGAACGAACAAAAGCTCTTCAAAATCTGTAATAAATTCCGTTCTCTGGCCCTTCATCGGTTCGTTTAACTCTTTCATCTTTCAAGAAGCCGGATTATTTCTGGCAGGAATATAAGGATACCGGCGATGGCTGCCATTATGCTTGCCAGAAGAACTGCTGCCGCACAGTAGTCCTTGACTCTTTTAATTGCATCATTGTACCCGGGAGATACAACATCGGCCAGGTTTTCAATGGCTGAATTGAATATTTCAGCAATAAACACAACGAAAATTACAATGGCCAGTACGGCCCATTGCCAGAGGGAAATGTGCAGGACTATGCCCAGGATTGCCGCGAGAATGGCGACAAGCAAGAGGATCCTGGAGTTATGCTCATATATCAGGAGATTCCTGATTCCGGCAAAGGCGTACCTGAAGCTCTTCAGCCTCTTCTTCAGTGTGAATGGTTCACGGGTTTGGCTCATTTGTTTGTTTCTGAGTTATATAAGCTTTCTATACCACCCGATGGAGACCAGGATTACCCCTTCACCGATCCCGAAGATCCACCAGGGGAAACGGTCCGGGATGTAGCTGGTGGACACCTTCAGTACCTCCGGATTTTTCAACTGAAACATTTCCAGCCAGGTGAAGTGGGTCAGCATATGCTGCGAGTAGTCATAGATAAATCCAAAGATAAGAATCAATGAACCCAGGATCAGTCCGGCCCAGATCTTTCCGGGAATGCGGGTCACACGGCCCCGTTCAGCCCCGACCAGGATCACCAGGGCCAGCAGGATCATGGTCATCGAGACCAGCACCGGCGAAAGGACAGGCCCGGTCCAGAAAGTGGGGATCACGAAGAGAATGTCCCAGGTCAACAGTGACTGCGGCCATCCCAGCAACAGCCAGAGGAAGACATAGTAGAAGATATCCCAGATGGCAAAGCCGTAGATAAACCAGGCAAACCCGGTGCTGAATCGCCTGGCTGCCATAATGCCGACGGTGATCAGTATCACCACGGTGGCCACCTCCCGCAGCAACTCGGTCACCACCAGGTTCCCCGGAAAAGGGGGAAGGGGGAATTCAAATAATCCCCCCGGATAGAGTAACTCTCTCAGGTAGACCACCACTGCACTCTCCAGGAAGCCCATGGCGATGGCAAAGGCGGTAATGGTGAGGATCTGTCGGCGGAGTTTCATGCTTAATATTACGGAAAAGAGTCATTAAGTCCAATGGTGATATGGCAGATATTTTTTGCTCTGACACATGAATATGCAGGGTCTGCTGTTCCTCTCAATGAACAATGTGTTACATCAATAGATTTCAATTTGTTAAATACATATATGTTGTGTATATTTGTAATACATTATAAATAAGAGTGATATAAGAAATGAATGTTAAATAGTAATCTTAAGTGATGATAGATGTTATATCCTGAATTCAGGCCATATCCGCTGGAATTGATTGTTCCTCCTTTTGAGTCGGAGATTACAGATTTGATTATAGACATGGATCATTTGAGGAAAAAGGAGATCAGGACAGACACCCATCCTGTTGTTTTCAAACAACTTGTTGAACTATTTCATATTGTGGAAGGAGTCGCGTCAGCTCGAATCGAAGGGAATAATACACAAATACTTGAGTTGCTGCAAGCTGACCTGGGGCAACAATCCTCACTTTCAGAAGGTGTGAAAGAGATCAGGAATCTTGAAAATACTCTGAGCTTTATTGATGCAGTAATAGATAAGAGGCATATAGATATTTCTTTTACCCGTGAGATTCATAAACTGATCATGGAAGGACTTCAGCCCCCGCCGATGGGTGATGTAGATGAAAGAGCTGGTTTATTCAGACAGGGGGAGGTCGGGATCGCAAAATCGTCTCATTTGCCCCCTCCTACATGGGAGATAAATAGATTGATGGATGAATTGTTTCAATTCCTTGACCAGAGACACCCATCGAAATATGATTTTATCAAATCGGCCATTGCTCATCACAGATTTGTGTGGATTCATCCATTTGCCAATGGAAATGGCAGGACCGTGCGAATGCTCACCTATGCCATCCTGATCAAACAGGGATTCAGGGTAAATACCTGGAGAATACTCAATCCTGCTTCAGCTTTTTGTATGGACAGGAACTTGTATTATGAGTCTCTTTCAAAGGCTGATACAGGTCTGCATGATGGAATCATGGAGTGGTGTCTCTATATGCTGAATAGTTTAAGAGCAGAGATTGAAAAGATCGACCGTTTGTCAGATACTTTCTATTTGAGTTCCAAAATATTTATTCCTGCCATCGATTATTCTTATCAGAAGAAATTCCTGTCTGAAATAGAGTCGAGAATATTGAAGATTGCTGTGGATAAACAGCTTGTTCAAGCCTCTGACTTCAAGGAGATATTCGGGAACAAATTACCTCAGGAGATTTCAAGACAGATCAGGAAACTTCGTGACATAGACCTGTTGATTCCGGAGTATGAAGGAGCCAGAAAGTATGTGATAAATATCAGGAATGATATGCTGCGTTCAGGTATCTTAAATGCTCTTGACAGGGAAGGATTCTTGCCCTAGCCATTTCTGGGTATCAATGATTTGCTTGATTACGGTGTTACCCAGTCGGGCAGTACCCCGGGATTGATATCAAAAACAGAATCTCCCAGCAGCCAGGTGACCAGCACTACCACCAGAATACCGATCATGTTCAGCAGGAAGCCGGTGCGTACCATGGTGGCAATCTTGATCCGGTTGGTGCCGAATATGATGGCGTTGGGTGGGGTGGCTGTGGGCAGCATAAAGGCCAGTGATGAAGCAAGGGTAGCCGGGATCATCAGCAGCAGCGGATTGTTCCCGCTGCTGAGCGCCAGGCTGGCAAAGACAGGCAACAGCATCTGTGTGGAGGCCACGTTGGAGGTGAGTTCGGTAAGGAACGACATCAGAGCCACCACCGCCAGCAGGATCAGGTAGGGATTGATCCCCTTGGTCCATAACAGCTGCTCCCCGAACCAGATGGCGAGTCCGGATGACTGGAATCCCAGTGCCAGGGCAAATCCGCCCCCGAAAAGAAGCACAATGTTCCAGGGGATCCGCTGTGCCGTTTTCCAGTCCATGATCCGCTTCCCTTTGTGGTTGGGGGCGGGAACAATAAACAGGACAATGGAGATAAACATGGCCACTGTTCCGTCGTTGATGTAGGATGGGGTCTTAAACAGTCTTGCCCATCCCGGGATGGTGAAACCATTGGTGGAGATCCCGGCCCGTGTGATCCAGAGCAGTGCCAGTGTCAGAAAGAGCACAAATACAATGCGCTCCTCGCGGCTCGCTTTTCCCAGTTCCCTGTAAGCTTTTTTAAAATGGTCCCTGTCAACGCCCTGCCATTTCTCCCGGGGTTTGAACAGCAGGTGAACGACCAGCCAGACAGCCACCAGCATCACCACCGAGATGGGGAGGGCAAAGACCATCCAGCTGGTGAAGGAGATATCGGGAGCTCCGGGGTAGAGCAGGGTGAGGATCTTTGGACAGACCAGGTTGGTGGGTGATCCCACCAGGGTCGACATGCCGCCAATAGATGCGCTGTAAGCGACGGCCAGGAAGAGCCCGGTGGCATATTTGGTTACCGACTTACCAGAAAGACTCTCTTCCAGGCTGGAAATTATGGACATCACGATGGGGATCATCATCATGGTGGTGGCCGTGTTGGAGATCCACATGGATAGAAAGGCCGAGGTGGCCATAAAACCGATCAGGATCCGTCCAGGGCTTACCCCGATAAATGCCAGCAGTTTCATGGCGATCCGCCGGTGGAGGTTCCACCTCTCCATGGCCAGAGCCATCATAAAGCCTCCTACGTAAACAAAGATGATGTGGTTGAAGTATACCTCCGAAACCGCCTTCCCGTCCAGCACCCCCAGGGTGGGGAAGAGGACCATTGGTATCAGGGCCGTCACTGCCAGTGGAATGGTTTCAGTGACCCACCATATGGCCATCAATGCGGCCACCGCCATCGTGGCAGTCACCTCCGGCTTTCCCGGTTCCAGGTCCGCAAACAGAAGGATAGCAAGGAATACTGCAATACCGAGGAAGAAACCAATGAATTTCTTTTGCATACAAGCGAGATGATTCGGATATACAATAATAAGAAGTTAATGACGAAGTGCCCACCATTAGGAGAACTTCTATGGTAAAATTTAATAAAATATAACTGGAGGGAGGCTGCTTTATTTCCGTCAATCGGTGGTAAAGAAAGCATTGGATATCGTTAGTTTGCCGAATTCTGAAACTCATGGATGTTGTGCAATCCTGGAATTGACCTGGGAACTTCCTGAGTATGGCCACGGAGGGTTCCCACTTATGGCGAAACCAAATGTCACGTGGAGGTGACATTTTCATCAATAGTCTAATTTGGATCTCAAATACACCCTAATGAAACAATCCCATAAAGGCATGTATTACAAGTTGATACAGATTCTCTCTCAATTTATCAAATGCAGGCAATTCCAAGAAGATTTCATAAATGTAACAGTGTTGTAACAAACGGAATTTGCAAAAACGGATACCTAAGCGTATATATTTCTTTCCATTTTTTATTGGTTATCACTTGCAGAAAACCCGAATTGAAGGTCAGTCCAACAACTCAGAAAAGACTCAGAGAAAACTCAAGGAATTATTGGGATAGGACCAAATCATTGCAACAGCGATGCCGGTTACCGGAACCCCAGGTAATCGATCACTGCCTGGTCGCCCTGCAGCGCTTCTGCCGGGAGCGGGTAAGCACTGTCGAATACTTTCAGCTGGTCCGGCTTCAGGACCTTTACAAAATCTTCTTTATATCCATTGTCGTAGGGCAATGCACCCATGTTCAGATCGAGGTGATGGCCCAGGAAGTTGTAGGCCGCCGCCCGCTTTGAAGGGCCGTAGTCGTGCTTCTCGGCCGGCAGGTGCACATTTTCCACCCGGTGCTCTGCATGGTACAGTGCATAGACCTTCTGTATATATGGGTATTCGATGCGCGGGGTGTTGTGTGTCCAGTCCGCTCCGTCGGAGATCAGCAGCTGGGGCCTGGGGGCACAGAGCGCAGCAATCTCCACGTTGTTGGTTTGGTGGTGACCACTGTTATGGATCGGCATTCCGCTTTCGCATATACACCCGCCAAAGAAATGGGCAGAAACCTGCACCACCGGCACCGATACTGCGATGCGCTTATCAATGGCAGCCAGAATAAAGGTTTGTGTTCCGCCCCCGGAACCTCCGGTCATTCCAATCCGTGAAGGATCCACATCGGGCCTGGAGAGCAGGTACTCCAGCACCCTTCTGCTGTTGTATGTCTGAAGCACCAGGGCAATGGGTATTTTATGGTTGATCTGGTGCGACTCACCGTAGCCCACCATGTCGTAGGCAAAGACAATGGCACCCATTCGGGCCAGGGCAGCACTCCGGATCTGAACATCGGCAGTGAAGCGCTTGTCCTCGGCATGGCCGTGGGGACAGAGCACCGCCGGATTCTTCTCTTTGGGTGAAACAGGGGTGTAGAGGTTCCCCGTGATCCAGAATCCGGGGAAGCTTTCAATGGCAATGTTCTCTACTACATAGCCATCCATCTCGCGACGGTGGTGGAGCACAGGGTTGAACTCGCCTTTCATGACAGGCATCTTCTTCAACTGCATTCCATCAATGATGCCCTTCCGGATCACCTCAGCCCGTTCCTCCCACGATTCAAGGTCATCCCACTTTGATGCAAATTCCTTCATCACCAGGTTGGCATCATCTTCGGACCAGTATCTGCCCATACAAAGCAAGGGCTCCTGACCAAAAGCCGGGTAGAACATCAGGAAGAGCAGGATAGAGAGAAGAGGTTTCAGGATGTGGTGAGTTGAAGTCATGATGTGTTTTTTTCTGGTGAATAATAGTGCATAAAGAATCAGGAAACCCAATGCGATTGTCCACGTATAAACGAGTAAGGTACCTGGAAGAGGCCCGGTACCAGCTTATTGGGAAAGATGCGATCCCAAAGTTTGTGATACAATGCAGGCGATTGCATGCATTGAAGATAAGGAAAATGAATATTACAAAGTCTTTGCGCTTCCAAAAGCAACTAAAATGCAATAACAGTAGTCTATATAAATAACTGATTTGATTATAGTTATGTCTAGTAATAGATTTTTCGTTAATAAAAAGGTTTCAAATCAAAACCGTATATGGTTAGTATTTGCAATACTTGGAGATTAAATCTGATGCCATGAAAAAGACATTGGTTATTTCGTTGATAGTAAGTTGTTTGGTGTTGAATGTAACTGGCCAGAATCTGGTTCAAAATCCCAGCTTTGAAAATCTCCCGACCTGGGACACTTTCTGGGTTCTCTCATTGACAGCCCCCTCATCCCCAACTGCTGTGGCAACCCAGATTACTACTGATGCCCATGAAGGTACAACAAGTGTGGAGTTGAGTAACACGGTAAATACCAAATGGACCTACTATTATACCGATAGCATAGCTGCTCCAATAAGTTTCCTGGCAAATAAGAGCTATGAAGTTAGGGGATGGATGAGATCTGTTGAGGAGGCAAAGAAAGCCGATCTTTCAATCTTCTGGAACGGGGCCCAAAGCTTTCAGATCATTTATACAGGCAATCCGGACCCTGTAAGTGACCCTGACTGGTTTATGGTAAAGGATACCATTACTCCTGTGACAGATTTTGTTGATGGATATCTCCGCCTGGGTTTAAGGGCTATTAAAGCTGTAGACGGTAGCGGTGCCGGGAGATTGCTGTTTGATGATTTCTCGGTGATCCGGATCCCTGATTTTACTGAGACTGATGTTACTGCATTTTCATTTCCGGAGCAGATTCTTCCCGAGATCATTGATCCTGGTCTGGGAACCATCAGCATTGAGGTTCCCTACGGGACAGATCTGAGTGCATTAGCTCCTGACAATATATTGTTATCCAGAGGGGCAACAATTTCTCCTGCCGTCGGGCAGCCTCAGGATTTCAGTAGTCCGGTGGTATATACAGTCACAGCTCAGGATGAAAGCACCACACGCGACTGGACCGTAACAGTGGTCTATTCGCCCAATACAGCGACCGTCATCACCGCGTTCAATATACCGGAACTGGTTGCACCAGCCACAATTAACACATTAGTTCAACTGGTAATGGGTAGCGTTCCCTATGGGACAGATTTAACAACTCTTGTACCAACCATAGCAGTATCCCCAGGGGCCTCAATCAATCCGGTATCGGGAGTGGCCACGGACTTTTCGTCTCCCATTACATATACCGTCACTGCCGAGGATGGCATCACCATTCAGGATTGGGTGGTTGCCATTTTGGTTGAACCTAATACAGCGACTGACATCACCTCGTTCAACATCCCGGAACTGGTTGCACCAGCCACCATTGACAACTCACTGCATACGGTAGTGGGTAGTGTTCCCTTTGTGACAGATTTAACAGCTCTTGTACCAAGCATTGCAGTATCCGCAGGTGCCACCATCGATCCGGTATCGGGAGCAGCCA
>JAGLPR010000135.1 GCA_023137255.1 Bacteroidales bacterium
AAAGTACTGAGCGAATTATTTTATGAATACCTAAATGTTGAAGAAGATTTTGTCCGGGAATTGTTTACCAGGGGTGAAACTCAACTGGGGCGCACATTTGTTCAGGAACCTGCACTATCCACCCAGGATGCACTCTACGTTTTGGATTATGAACGGGCTACCGAAGTCATAAAAACTGCCACACATCGCGGAGTTGGGCTCTGTTACTGTCGTCATAAAATGCAGCATATGGATCGGGCCTGTTCAGCTCCACAGGAAATATGCATGACTTTTAATAATACCGCAGCATCACTGGTTAGACATGGGAATGCGCGTAATGTGGAAGTAGAGGAGTGTCTCGACCTATTGCAAGAGGCCTATGCACATAACCTGGTCCAGTTTGGTGAAAATGTAAGAAAGAGAGTGAACTTCATTTGCAACTGTTGCGGTTGTTGTTGTGAGGCCATGATTGCCGCCCGCCGGTTTGCAATTTTGAACCCGGTCCACACGACCAACTTTCTCCCCCACATCAATGAGGAAAATTGTAATGGATGTGGAAAGTGTGTAGATGCATGTCCGGTTGAAGCTATGACATTGGTTTCAGTCAACGATCCGGCCAAACCCAAAATGAAAAAGGCAAGGTTGAATGAAGACATTTGCCTGGGCTGTGGTGTTTGCGTTCGTACCTGTGCAACAAACGGGATCCATCTGCTTACCAGGTCGGCAAGAGTTATTACTCCCCTGGATGGAACGCACAGGGTAGTGATGATGGCCATAGAACGTGGTAAATTACAAAATCTGATTTTTGATAATCATGTTTTATGGAGTCATCGAGCCCTGGCTGGGGTTCTGGGTGTAATTCTGAAACTTCCACCAATCAAACAAATACTTGCCAACCAGCAGATTAAATCGCGTTATCTGGAAGCTCTGATCAGCCGCCGATAATATCAGATTAATTCCGATGCACTTTTTCTCAACTAAATCCTGCTACAGATTGTTTATACTCTTAATACAAACATCTAATCATCATGAAAGAAATCAGAAAAGAAGATGTAAGTCAGGAAGTATTTGATCTGTATGACGATTATGCGCACAACCGGATCGACAGAAGGCAATTTATGAATAAGCTATCTGCTTACGCGATAGGTGGACTCACAGTAGCCTCTCTGCTTAGTTTCATCATGCCCAAATATAAGGAAAACCTTCAGATTCAGCCCGATGACCCCAGGTTGGAATCGGATTTTATTACCTACAAATCACCAAAAGGAGGAGGAGAAATCCGGGGTTTACTCTCCATGCCGGCTGATACCAAAACCAAACTGCCGGGAATCATTGTAGTTCATGAAAACCGGGGTCTGAATCCCTACATTGAGGATGTGGGCAGAAGGGCTGCGCTTGCAGGCTTTGTATCCCTGGCACCGGATGCGCTGACTCCACTGGGAGGTTATCCTGGTAACGATGATGATGGAAGGGCCTTACAGCGTCAGCGTGACCGCAGCGAAATGCTGGAAGACTTCATAGCTGCCTATGAATATCTTAAGGCCGATCCGAAATGTACCGGAAAGGTGGGTGTAGTCGGTTTCTGTTTTGGAGGCTGGATCTCCAACATGATGGCCGTAAGAGTTCCCGATTTATCAGCTGCAGTCCCATTTTACGGAGGTCAGCCCACTGCTGAGTCAGTACCCGAGATCAACGCTCCCCTGCTTCTGCACTACGCCGGACTGGATACGCGTGTCAATGAAGGATGGCCGGCTTATGAAGAAGCTTTGAAAAAGCACCTTAAGGAGTATACTGCATACGTGTACCCCGATGTGAATCATGGATTTCACAATGACTCCACTCCCCGCTACGACAAAGCTGCAGCCGAACTGGCCTGGAAAAGAACCATTGATTTTTTCATGGAAAAATTGAGTTAAGAGAAATATGGAACGCACTGCGTTCCATTATTGCTTACTGAATATATAAATATTATCTCTCTTAAGTTCGGCTGCCACACGGTCAAAGCGAAAGCCTGCTTTCTCTGTCTGGGAGATTAACCGGTCTTTTGGAGTGGTATGACTTGAATGCCCTCCGTATTGCCCGGGAACACCCTCTATGATCACAAGTGTTCCGGCAGACTTCAGAGCCGGCCAGGCATTTTTCAATACATCTACGGGGTGACTGATATGATGGTATGCATTTACAATAAATATCATATCAAGCTCATTATCAGGAAGAAGCGGGTCATTTTCCTTGCCCATAATGCTTGTAATGTTATCAATACCATCCCTCTTGCAACGGAAGTCAAGGTATTCAAGTGATTCCTTATCAATATCATTGGCAAATATGTGCCCTCTTTCACCTACATAATTGGCCAGTATGACCGAGTACCGGCCTCTTCCTGCGCCAATTTCCCCTACTACCATACCTTTACCTAGCTCAATGGCCTCAATGACTATTTCTGGGGGTTGGAGGCTGGTCTGGTACTCTTCCCAGCCATCCGGGTCCTGGGACAGCACTTGGCTTGAGAAAAAGAAAATTAAACACAGAATTGACATTAATACTGGAATATATCGTTTCATGGTCATAGGATTTTAAAATGCATATTGTAAAGTAAATATATGGCTTTTCAGAGAGAGAGATCAGGCTTGGAGTATACTAATACCATCGATTCTGAGTTGTTAATATGATGCAGAATTTGCCCAAAACCAAGAAGCGTAAAACAGCCCTGAATGTAAGCTTATATATAGTGGCCGGTCTGGTGCTGCTCCAGGGAGTGTTTATTCTTATGGTTCTTGCAGGCGCTTTTGGTAAACTACCTGACAATCAGTCATTAAGACAAATTCAGAATCCCATTGCCACAGAGGTTTATACAGCTGATGGTGTACTTATGGGTACCTACTACATACAGAACCGGCAGTTCCTCGAACCGTCAGCGATTCCGGAAACCATCAAAGATGCCCTGATCGCCACAGAGGATGTCCGGTTCTACAGTCATAACGGCATCGATTATAGGAGCCTGTTCAGGGTATTTTTTAAAACTCTGCTTCTCCGGAAGGAGGGTTCAGGAGGTGGCAGTACCCTTACCCAGCAGCTGGCCAAAAACTTATATCTCCGTGGCGAATTCGGTGCGCTGACCATGCCTGTGAATAAGGTGAAGGAGATGGCCACTGCTTTACGCATGGAAAAGGTCTACACCAAGGATGAGATTCTGGAGATGTATCTCAGTACGGTCTCGTTCGGGGAGAATACATTCGGCATTAAGGCTGCTTCCAGACGCTACTTCAACAAGGACCCGCAGGAGTTGCGACTGGAAGAATCAGCAGTGCTGGTGGGCATGCTGAAGGCCACCAAAATATACAATCCCGTGAAAAACCCTGAGAGGGCAAGGGATCGCCGGGATGTGGTTCTGGCCCAGATGGCCAAATACGGCTTTTTGGATGATTCCGGGGCAGATTCACTGCAGGCATTGCCACTGGAGGCGGATTACCATCCATTGCCCCACAATGCCGGGATTGCCCCCTATTTCAGGGAGTTTATCAGGGCCGAATTGGATGCCTGGTGCCTGGAGCACTTTAAAACTGAGTCAGAACCTTACAATCTATATACCGATGGTTTGAAGGTATATACCACCATCGACAGCCGGCTCCAGCACTACGCGGAGGAGGCGATGCGCGGGCATATGACTCACTTGCAAAGAATATTTGAGAAGCAGTGGGAAGGTGATGATCTATGGAAGGGGTTGACAGAGAAACAGCTGTTGATCAACTACGATGGAGAGCATCGCTCCGGGATGGCCAAGGAGTCAACCCGGGAAATGGAAGTCTTCACCTGGGAGGGTATGCAAAGAAGGGAATACAATTCACTTGATTCGATCAAGCATTTCCTTGGATTTTTGCAGGCAGGATTTTTGGCCATGGATTCAAAAACAGCTGAAATAAAGGCATGGGTGGGAGGAATCAACCATGAGTACTATAAATACGATCATGTACTGGCCAGGCGGCAGGCCGGGTCCACTTTTAAACCGCTGGTTTATCTGGAAGCATTAGAACAGGAGATTTCTCCCTGCGACTTCTTCCACAACGACAGTGTAGTGTATCATGATTATGATGACTGGACCCCCAGGAATGCAGATCGCACCTATGGGGGTTATTATTCCATGAAGGGAGCCCTGGTTCACTCTGTAAACACCGTGAGTGTCGATCTGTTGATGAGGGTGGGTATTGACAGTGTCCTGGAGTTGAGTGAAATGGCGGGCATTGAATCTCCCCTACCCGCTGTTCCTTCCCTGGCCCTGGGTACAGGGGAAGTTTCACTGCTGGAAATGGTTGGTGTATACCAGGCCATTGCTAACTATGGAATCGCAAAAGAACCGGTGTATATACAAAGAATTGAGGACAGGAACGGAAAGATTCTGGATGTAATGGACCCTTCGGCTGAAGGAAATGCTATTTGTACTCCCGAAAATGCTGAACTGATGATCGAAATGTTAAAGGGAGTAGTGAACGAGGGTACGGCAAACGGTTTACGCACCAATTACGGGATTACAGCAGATATTGCAGGGAAAACCGGAACCACACAAAACTACACCGATGGCTGGTTCATCGGTTTCACTCCTGGCCTGGTGGCTGGAGCCTGGGTTGGCGGAGATTTGCAGAACGTACGTTTTCAGACCATCCAGTATGGACAGGGCGCCTATTCTGCCATGCCCATGTGGTCAGGTTTCATGAGGAGCGTTTTTCGGGACGATCACTGGAAAATGTTGCAGGATGAGGTCTTCGAAATTAGTCCGGACACCCAAAACCAGCTGCTGTGTGATGATTTCAGAGAGAAAAAACCTTTTCAATTCAAACCTTTCGAAGCTCTTAAGGAAAAGGGGCTATTCAAGAACCTTTTTAAGAGAAAAAAGAACAAGTAATCACTTCAGACTTATCTGTAAGGCCCAGGCATGATGGCATGGAATCTCATCCAGGCCCATCTTTGGAAGTTGAATTTCCAACTTTCGGCCATCTGTTTGCCATTGGATCACTCCCTCCCACCCTAACAAGGATACATCAGCAACCTCTTCGAAATCAAGTAGATCTATACTAATCTCCCCGGTCCACTGATTGAACAGGCAGAAGATGGAGCCTGCTTTGGAAGTAAAATAGAGCTTCTGCTCCCCGATCATCTGGCTGGTTACTCTCCTTTTCCGGGTATTGTAAATCGCATCACAATTGACTTCCAGCCAACTGCCTATATCCACAAGTCGCTGCTGCATAATTACCGGGATCCGGCCGTCTGCAGTGGGTCCCACATTTAACAGCAGGTTACCACCCCGGCTCACAATATCGATAAGTTCGTGGATAAGCTCCTTCGAACTGTTGTAGTCATCGAGGTTTTCGGCCCGGTTAAAACCGTATGATCCACCGATTCCCCGGCTCTCTTCCCACGGATGGTCCGAATCTGCCCCTTTCATGTCCTTGTACTCACTGGAAAAATAATCACCGTGCTTGCCCGGCATTCCTTTTGCAAAGCGATCATTTACAACCACTTCGTTCTTCACAGGCGAATCATTGTAGAGCCAGGCAAGGAACTCTTTGGTAAGCCAGTACTCCTCGCTTCCATCCCATTCGCCCCCATCTGCGAATATCAATGAAGGCTGGTAGTTTTCGACCAGCTCCTTCATCTGAAAATTCATATGTTCCACATATTTATCTTCGGGAATCCTGTATTTTTCAATGAGCCAGTCAGGCAGATAATATCCCGATTCGGTGCGGTGGGTCCGGCTGCTTTCCCATTCAATGATGGAGTAATAGAGCCCCATTTTTAGTCCCTCTGCCCTGACCGCGTCTGTCAGCTCCCCCACAAGGTCCCTTTTTGGCCCCACATCCATGGAGTTCCAATTCTTCTTATACGGGCTCTTGGTGGGCCACAAACAGTAGCCATCGTGGTGTTTGGTGGTCAGCACCACATATTTGGCCCCCGATCTTCTGAAGAGCTCAGCCCAAAGCCCGGGATCATACAATTCAGCTTTATAAAGCGGACCGAAATCACGGTATTCAAACTCCTTTCCGTAGTTTTTGTGATGAAACTCCTCTCCCCCATTTTCCTGATTGTACATTACCCTGGCATAGTACCACTCTGCATAGGAAGCATACAATCCTGGTTCAAGTTTGCGCCAGGCAGGTACGGAGTAGACCCCCCAGTGAATGAAAATACCGAATTTTGCATCTTCGAACCAGGTGGGTATGGGACGTGCGTCCAGCGATGACCAGGAACTTTCGAATTGTTGGCCATTGGCTAAAAGAGTCAGGATTAAACTCAATATAATCAGGATTGACTTTTTCATCAGTATCAGATATTTTAATTCACATAGAACGACTTAATGATGCAGCTGTGACCAAGGCTATACACATTTTTATCCCCGGATATCTTCACTTCCAGTAGGTGGATACCCTGATCCAGTTCTGCTGCCAGCGTTTTATACCAGGGAAGATAGAGTTGTTGGCTCCATTGGGTAAACAGATCGACTGTCCGGGCATCGTTCCCATCAATGCTGTATTCAATCATCCCCGCATCTGGTCCGGCTGCCACCATGATCCCCACTGCCCTTCCTTCAAATTGAAAGGTGAAGCTGTCTCCGGCTTGCTTTCCCACCAGCATATCCACATTTGTATAGCCCTTTCTCGTACCGGCCTCCAGAGTGGGTGACCAGTCAGGAACGTATTCAAATCCTTTTACTTCAGTGGCTTTCTTAAAAGGAATGATTCTGCCATTGTCGTAACAATGGGAATCAGGATGTTCAGATGCATGGGCCATTTGATTTTTCAAGTAGCCATGATACAAAAAAAAATGATCAATGGTCTTTTTCAATGGTTTCTTTATAGCTTAGTTCTTTCAATGGTGATTTATCTGAAAAAATATTTCTTTAAGCTGCTTTTTTGTTTGCTCCTCCCTGCTGCGCTTGCCGGGCAAACATCAGATTTGGCTGCCATCTATCCCAGGACAGATGAGACCGTCTCTCATCTCCTTTTTGAAAGCGGTGGTTCACAGTTCAGAATGGTGGATGCTTTCCGTGCACGAACTGTAGATCTGGCTGAGAATCATCCGCGACTTACTGTATCGGGCGACTTTACAGGGGATGGACTGGATGAGATCGCTGTTTTCGATGATCTGTTGTACACTCCCAATATGAACCCAGAATTTACCTGTTCTGTGGTGAGGATCAGCCGCTCCACTGGAGATAAGTTTATCCCTTCGGGAACCTGGTTTTCCATCCTGGACACAGGGTTCTATTTTGACAATGTAAGCTTTTCAGTGTCTGGTGATTACAACCAGGACGGGTTCAGCGATATTGCACTGTTCTACAACGATCCTACCTCTGAACAGATGAACATATATGTACTGGAGTCTGATGGGTCAGAGTTTTCTGAAGCAA
Source organism: Bacteroidales bacterium (assembly GCA_023137255.1). Lineage (GTDB taxonomy): Bacteria > Bacteroidota > Bacteroidia > Bacteroidales. Next base: position 7,379 of record JAGLPR010000135.1, read on the forward strand.
AGTCCTGGTACACATGCAACCGGAACGATTTTAATTTCACAGCTCTGAAATTTGCCTGTTCCGACGATTTTAATGGCAACGGGAAGCAGGATATAGCGGTGTTTTACAACTATTTCGGAACGGGGCCAGCGATAAAGCAATCCGTCTTTCTGTTTGAATCAAGTGGAAATTCCTTTTCCCTGTTGCCAGCAGTCTACAGCGGTACCAAAGCGGATTATGATTTCTCGGATATAAAATTTGCCATGTCTGGCGATTTTAACCTGGATACCTATTCCGATATAGCGGTATTGATGAATGATCCATCGGGTCTGGAGCTGAATATTCCTGTATTTGAGGGTTCAGCCTCTGGCCAGCTTTCCCCTGCCACCTATTTCACCAAAGCAGATTCTGAACTGGATCTTGCGGAGATAGCTCACAGTGTTGCCGGGGAATTTGCCGGAGATGAAGCTTCCGATCTGGCGCTGTTTTATGACAATCCCGGAACAGGAAGCCAGGAGATCCTTGTCCTGGAGAGTAAGATCACCTCCTTTGCATCTCCTGAAATCGGATTTATTACGGATCCGGGAAGCCTTTTAGTGAAGGACATAACCGCAGTTACCTCGGGACGGTATGCCCACCAGCCACTGGCGATCCCTGCCACCTGGAAGGATGATATGCAGGGAGCCATCTCCTTTACCTTTGATGATGGCTATAGGGGTGCCTTCGAACACGGGGCATCTGAACTTGATGCAGCGGGACTGAAAGGAACCTTCTATATTTTTACCGATACCACAGCCATCTATGACGGAGAGCTTGCCAACACCAGTCTGGTGAGGGAATTTAAGGACAAGGGGCATGAAATCGGATCCCATACCTCAAACCACTCCAACCTGGGCTTCCTCACTGAGACAGGTGATAATGATTCTCTTTCAAGGGTACTTTCAGGTTCGGTGGAGCTGCTCAACGAGCGATTTGATCAGCAAACTGTGTCGATGTCCATACCCTTCGGAAGTTTCCGTCATGAGACCCTGGATTCCATTTCTCACTATTTCCTCTCAGCGCGCAGCAGTCAGTTCGGTTTTAATCTGGCCACTCCCTACGATTTTCTTGCCCTGAAGTCGTGGCCAGTATTAAGTACTACCTCCCCTGCCTTTGTGGATAACCTGGTGGCGATTGCTGAAACGTACGGGCATTATCTTCCCCTGATGTACCACGATATGGTGGATGAACCATTCGATGAGGCTACTTATATCTATACTTACGGCAGGGATAAGTTTCGGGAGACCGTGCAACTGGCAGGCAGCAGGAGTGTCTGGATCGATACCCATCAGAACATCT
>JAGLPR010000136.1 GCA_023137255.1 Bacteroidales bacterium
ATCTGGAAATCAACCGTGCCTGTAAATACCCTTTAAGCGGGGTGATAGAGATTACCAGGGATGGAGAAACAATGACCATTGACTTTGGAGCTGGAGAGTGCGACAATATCGCCCTGGTTACCAAGGATGAAGAATCTGAAGAGATTGAACTGAGTGCAGGCAAATTCAGGAAAGGATTCCAGCGCCATATAAAGCACATGAAGCAGAAAAAGGGTTGGTGGTAAATTTGGTTTGGTTTACGAATCTGGAGCTGGTGTTCAGTCTGATCACCGGCTCCATTTCCACAAAAGTTCATTGACATTGTGTAGTTTTGTAAAGCAACCAGAATAGCCAACCGTGACCAAGGAGCAGTTCAAAATCCTGTTCGATCTGTACTTCGAAACTATCAGAAGATATCTATACTATCGTTCGGGCGATGAAGCCCTCTCCACCGATCTGGCGCAGGACACCTTTATGCGGATCTGGGAGAAGGAGCTGCAACTGCTGCCTGGAAAGGACACAGGACTGCTCTATAAAATAGCGGGGGACCTGTTCGTGAGCCACACGCGGAGAGAAAAGCTCAGGATGGAAGGACCGGACCGGATCCGCTTCGAGCAGACCGGCAGAACACCGGAAGAAGAGCTGCAGTTTCAGGAACTTCAGGAGAAATATGAAAAAGCGCTGATGAAACTTCCGGAAAACCAGCGTATCGTTTTTCTGATGAGCAGGATGGAAGAACTCACCTACCCGGAGATTGCTGCAAGACTATCATTAAGTGTCAAAGCTGTTGAAAAAAGAATGACCGGTGCACTTTCCCGGTTGAGAAAAGAGATAAAAACCTGATGAATCAGAACCACAGGGATATTAAAAATAACAAGGATCATTCAGATCTGAGCGATCGGATTTTTTCCGGTGCGGACATTCCGTGGGAAAAAAGCAAAGACGAGGTCTGGAGTGATCTTGAACATCGGTTGGTGAAGGAGGACCGGTCCCCGGAGCTGGTCCGACGTAAGCTTCCCGGTAAACAGTGGCTTGCCCTGGCTGCATCTCTGGTTCTCCTTCTTTCTGTGACCAGCTTCATAAGGTTCTATACGGTAAAAACTTATTGTCCGGAAGGGGTACACACTTCCCTGAATCTCCCCGATGGTTCCGTGGTGGAGGTCAATGCAGCCACTTCAATTGAGTATCACCCCTACTGGTGGTTCATGTCACGGAAGGTGGCTTTGGATGGAGAAGCCTTCTTTACTGTAAAAGAAGGCAAAAGGTTCCGGGTAGTTTCAGATATGGCAAGCACCGAAGTGCTGGGAACCACTTTTAATGTATTTGCCAGGGGGGAGAATTACAATGTCACCTGTCATAGCGGCAGGGTCAGGGTTACCGATGCGATGACTGACCGCTCTGTAATACTATCGCCCGATGAACAGGCTAAATTGAATGAGTCGGGTGGTTTTATGGTGACCCAAACGGACAGGCACCGGCAGGCCCCCGGCTGGACCAACAACCTGATCATGTTTACATCCGCCCCCCTGGGTCTTGTTTTTGATGAGATAGAACGTCAATATGGCATTGTTATTGAGACACCTGCAGGGATGCAGCAGGTGTATTCAGGAAACTTTTCCCTGGAACAGCCGGTAGAGAAAATATTAACTTTGCTCTGTCTGCCATTTGATCTTGAGTATGAACGTCAAACCGGGAACTTATATTTGGTTTACCCTTCCGTGGAGTAGAAAGGCAGGATTCCTATTGGTTTTATTATTGTGGACCCAGGTTCAGCTTTCCGGCCAGACCATTGGGATAAATGCTGTGAATGATCCCCTGAATGAGGTGTTGATGGATTTGGCCAGGGAATACAGGATTCAGCTCTCTTTTGACGACAAACTGCTATCCGGCTATCCGGTAACTGCCCAACAAACTTTCCAAAAACCAGAAGATGCCATTGCCTTCCTGATCAGGGATCTTCCCCTGGAATATCTGGCGATCGGTGAAGTATTTACCATCTACCCCAAACAAGCAGCAGAGTTGATAACAAAATACCGGTTGTCGGGCCGTGTGGTAGACTCAAAAACCCATGAGGTCCTGCCCTACTCCCATATCCTGGTAAATAATTCGGGTGTGGTCACCGATTTTAACGGGAATTTTACCTGTGTATCGGGCGATTCCATATTCAGGCTCAGCATCTCCTACCTGGGATACTACATCAAGGACACCACCCTCTCGCCCGGAAGCAACCACACACTGGCACTCACCCCCTCCCTGATCGGCCTGAGAGAAGTGGTAATTGAGGGCAGTATGGTGGAACGATCGGGTCAGCAGGGTGAAGAAGCCGGGGTAATCAGGCTTAACCATAAGATTGCCTACCGCCTGCCGGGAAACGGTGACAATGCGGTCTTTAATTTTCTGAGGCTGCAGCCGGGCATCCTGGCTGCAGGGGAGCGTTCCTCGGAACTGATTATCTGGGGCAGCTACTCGGGACACAGCAAGATCATGTTTGATGGTTTTACCATATTCGGCCTGAAAAATTTCAACGACAACATCAGCTTTGTGAACCCATACATGGCTAAGGACATCAAGGTACTCAAGGGGGGCTTTGCTTCTGAATATGACAACAGGGTAGGTGGCATTGTGGATATCTCAGGAATCAACGGGAGCACGCAGAAACCCTCCATTAATCTGAATATAAACAACATGACGGTGAACGGTATGGCCAGCGTTCCCATTACAAAACAATCTTCACTCACCTTTGCCTATCGCAATACTTATTACAACCTCTATGATGCAGAGGATCTGAATATTGTCTCCAGGACCAGGGGACGAAGGCCCTCCGCCCAGGCAGATATCAATGTTTATCCCGATTACATATTCCGTGATTGGAATCTGAAATATGCCGGGACCTTAAAATCAGGTAATAACTATTTCATCAGTCTGTATGAAGGAAAGGACAAGTTCTCTTATGCAGTGGACCAGGAGAGGAACTTTGTAATGATTAACCAGGAGGCTGAAGAGGAGAACCGTCAAAGGGGAGGCACCGCTTTTCTGGGGAAAACCTGGAAGAATGGATGGAACAGCCATTTTACCTTTAGTGCTTCAGGACTGGAAAGAGAAATGAATGAAAAACAATTGATTACCAGGAATATGGGGGATTGGATAGTCTCGGACCGGGAGGTTTCTTTCTACAATAGCATCCTTGATCTCTCCATTAAAAACAAGAACCATATTCCCCTCACCGAAAAGCAGACCCTTGAAGCCGGCTGGAGTTACACTTATGAAAATACGGAATTCGGTGAAGGCGACTTTGAGGACACCCTGGGAATCTCCGAGGAGCTATCTCACAGGATCGGTCTCTTTCTGCAGGATGAATTTCGTCTGGTACCGGGACTCACCCTGAAACCGGGAATCAGGGCCGATTACTCATTCTACCTGGAGAGGGCATATATCCAACCCAGGATACAGGCATCGCTGAATCTGTCCGACCATTGGAGGGTGAACGGGGCAGCTGGAATCTACAACCAGTTTATCTCTGAGACATCGGTGATCGACGAACTGGGAAACTTTCGCTACTTCTGGGTTCTTTGCGACAACGAAGAGATTCCTGTGCTGAAAGCCACGCACCTGGTGGGCGGAGTAAACTACCACAACACAGGATTCTCAGCGGGCGTGGAATCCTTTTATAAAACCACGAAAGGGATCACCAGGTATGAAAACCGCTTGCAAGAAGGAATCGTGGGTATCTACCAGGGAGATGCCCGAACATACGGGATGGACCTGCTTATAAAAAAATACTTCAAAAAACACGAG
>JAGLPR010000137.1 GCA_023137255.1 Bacteroidales bacterium
CGTGGGCATCCTATACCCTGAGTAAAACGGAAGAACACTTTCCCTATATGCTTTACCATGATTACAGGGATGCACCTCAGGATCAGCGACATGAGGTCAAGGGAGCCCTGCTGCTCAATTTCAAACCCTTCTTCTTCTCGGCCAACTATGTCTATGGATCGGGGTTCAGGCCCCCCTCCTCAGTGATCAATAACCTGGAGGAGCGCTACCCCTACAACAGGCTGGATGTGGCCTTTATATACCGGCACAGCATCAAAGATTATCACATCGAAGCGGGTATTTCCATCCTGAATGTACTGAACCACGAAAACATCAAATACTCCAACGTCATCCGGATCCCCGACTCACCCTTCAGCACCATCAGCATTCATGCCGAAGCGGTCCCCTTCACTCCAACAATCTACCTGAATCTCTCTTTTTAGGATAAAAGCGATTATCACCAGCCGAAGCCTACATTTAGCGTAGCGAAATTAAACGAGAATGGGGATATGCGTTTTCTATTTTGATAACTCGGCGACAATCTGCCTGATGTGTTCGGGTGTGGTGCCGCAGCATCCTCCCACGATATTGGCCCCGGCAGTCACCAGCTCTTTCATTTGAGGGGCCATCTCACCAGGGGTTTCCGGGAAAATGGTCTTCCCATCCTGGTATTGGGGCAATCCCGCATTGGCATGAACCAGCACCGGGATATTTGCATCCAGTGCCCTGATCTCCTTTACAATCTCAATCATCCCGGCGGTCCCGTTCCCACAGTTGGCACCAATGACATCCACTCCGGCTGACCTGGCCATATCCAGGTACTCACCGATCCCGGTTCCCATCATGGTCAGGTAGTCACCCGCCTGGGTAAGAGAAAAAGTAAAGGTACAAGCCACATCGAGCTTAGTTACTTTCTTAATGGCCTCTATGGCTATCCTTGCCTCCTCCGGATCGGTCATGGTCTCCACCACAATGCCATCCACACCCCCTTCAGCCAATCCCCTGGCTTGCTCCATAAAACCCTTATAGACCTCCTGTGGCGGGACTTCACTCATCATCACCATTTTTCCGGTGGGACCCATGGACCCAAGGACCAGAGCCCGTACACCAGCCGCCTTTTTCGAGATTTCGACCGCTGCCTTATTCAATTCGTAGGTCTGTGCACTCAATCCGTATCCCTCAAGTTTGAGTGGACTGCCCCCAAAACTATTGGTCAGAATCAGATCGGCTCCTGCATCCACATAGCTCTGCGCGATCTCCAGCACTTCGCCGGGATGCTCCAGGTTCCACGACTCGGGACACTCGTCGGCCTTCAGCCCCTTCATATGAAGAAATGTGCCCCAGGCCCCGTCCGAAACCAGGGTCCTTCCTTCAGCAATCTTGTTCAATAGTATGCCCATCTGCTTTTTTTCAAATTTAGTCAATAATTAGCGCTTCTTTTTAAACCACCCCTTTGCCTTATCCCGGATCAGCAAAACAATCTCTTTTCCGAGAAAAATCAGGGATCCGTAAAACAAGACCTCTCCTGCGATGAATATTCCCAGTATCACTCCTCCGGTCTTTGCTGCCTTTAATCCCATAATACCTCCAATGGCCCCTCCAATAAAAGGCGAACCCACAATAAGTACATAACTAAGAATCTGAACCCCCAGCATCACCTTCTTAAATGGAGTGTTGACCAGACTCTTCAGGGTCCTGGTCTTTGGTTCCTCTGCCTGAGGAGCATCCTCAATTTGCAGATTTTCCTCCTTCTTATTCATCTCCTCTTCCATCTTTATAGACTTTCGACAGACTTTTAGCTTTCTACTTTATGACTACCCTTCTGGACCCGTGCGCCGGAATGCTCACCTCAAGCTCAATCTCATAGTCACGATTCAGGGTATAGCTTGAAAACTCCCCCTCATCCACAGAGACTTGTGCCGTTTCTGATAATCCGCAGTAGTAAAGTGGCAGAGCCAACTTCCGGCTGATCGGCTTATCCGTGGGATTGTAGAGCATGGCAAATCCTTTGGTCTTGAGGCTTGGATCGGCATGCAGGATGCCATCCCAGTCACGTCCGTCGGGACGCCTCAGGTGGATGATATCTGCATTGAGGATCTCCCGGTACTTCTTGTAAAAACTGATTGTCTGGGTGACCAGTTCCCTGGTGTCCTCAGTATCGTAAAGCCTTGGACCCCGGTAACAGGCCTGAACCCCCGAACCATAATTTTGGATCATATGAGCCTGGTACTCTTCCAGGTGCTCGGAAAGTGGTTCCAGGGTGGCCGCCTTGCCCCCGCCATGGTACTGGGTAAGCGGAACGAAGGTCCACCCCATGCTGGGTGTCCTCAACCAGGTTCCGTCGTATATATTCTGTCTACCCAGCATGATCTGCTGTGCCCGTGGCAGCGACCAGTTTACCTCCCGGTACCCAATGCCTACCTTGCTGGTACCCGATAAGAGGTAGAAATCCGGCATGTTGGCATAAACCCCCTTGGAGCGAAGCCATTTATAGAAATCGGTGGTCTGCCTCCACTGCTTCCACTGCGAATCGCCAAAGCCATCGTGCCCGGGATGGGTGGTGGAGGCACAGAAATCGCCCGGATAAGGACCGTCGTGCTCCAGGATATCGAAGCCCGTCTGCTCAATAAAGCTTTTCAGACTTGCAAAGTAGTTGATTCCCCATTCACTTCCCCCACAGGGTGCATGCCCAAACTTGGCTCCGCCCGGTCTGCCCGTTTCGAGGTCGATCACATCTGTCTGGTCATTAATGCTCCGGCTCGAGAAAAGGGAGTAGCCTCCCAACTCAATGCCCTTGCCATGAGCATAATCTACCAGCATGCGAAACTTCTCAATGTTCTTTTCCGACAGATCCTCCATATTCAGGCCGCTGCCAAAGCTCAGTATCACCATCTCATACCCGGTCTCGGCACACTGGTCAATGGCCTCCTTCACCTTAGCCGGCTTTGTGGTGGTCAGGTGAAGAAAGATTGGGTTCTCGGTGACCCAGGGGGCAAGAGTACGATACATTTTCCTTTTACTCAGCCCGTTTCGCTCCAAATCGGTGCCATCAAGAGCCAGTGTGTAAGTACGGAAGCTTTCAAACTGATCCCCGGGAGAAATCCTGTACTCCGGACCGGTCCGGGGTTGGCTCTTAAGCACGGCGGGCGTTTTCAGTTCCCAGTTCACCTGGGAAGTATATCCCGAATCGGTCTCCCAGAAGACAGAGCGGTCCGACTCAGCATAGGTGAATCCGCTGAAAGCATAATCGTTCTCCATATAGAGATTGGGAGGATCCCATTGATGAGGCTCATCCACATAGTTGTTCTTCTCCGGATGGGCGATGATCTCGCTGGTGAAATGGTCCAGTTGTATATCTGAGGATCCATCGTTTTTCAGAACGATCCATTTGGATATCAGGGGTATTGCATTATAGATCTCATAGTGAACCTCCAGCTCAACACCCATGAGTTGTTTCCCGGGGTATGTATAATGAAATACGATCTCCAGCCCTTCACGTTCCCACTGAGTGGCAGGGATCCAGCGTGATTGTTTCCATTCAATGTGATCGGTCAGCTCTTTAACTTCAAAATCGCTCAGAACAAAAGCATTGTCCACAGTTTGCATATCCTCCAGCCACTCTGTCAGAAGGTATCCCTGCTCAAGCTGTCCCTTAAGACCACCCACATTGTAGGTGACACCGTCGATCACAAGCTCTGACTCGGGCCTCACTGAACGAAGGAACTCCTCTGAAGTGACAAGGTTTCTGATGCTGTGGGTCACCACATTGGGAAAGAGCCGAAAGGTCCTGCTTATCAAGCCATTGCTGATGATCAGATTACTCTCACCTTTTCGGCTGACCCTGGCGGTCTGCCCGGGCGATTCGATAAGCCAGTCCACCGTAGCCACCTCCGGCTCCGCCTCAGGCAAGAGCAGCAGTTTTGATTGGATCTCCTTTACCGGATCAAGAGCTGACACAGTTGATTGGGAATGAACAGGCAAAATCAGGAGCACGCAAAGCAAGCCGGAAATCAGTAGATATTTCATCATTTTTTCTTTTGGGCTAATGGCCAGATATATGTTTGGGGATCGGAAAATACCTTGTCCCATGCATTGTGTCCCCTATCGGGATATTTGGTGTAGCGAACCGTCTGCTTTCATAATCAATCATTTTTACTGATCAACTCCTTTTCAATCTCCTCCAGAGACTTACCCTTGGTTTCGGGCAGGTACCTCCGAATAAACAGGAATCCCGCCAGGCAAATGCCGGCGTAGAGCCAGAAGGTCCCATGTGCGTTAAGTCCCCTGTTGAGATAAGGAAAGCTAATGACCAAAATTGAACTGGCCACCCATAGCATGGTGGTGGCCACTGCCATGGCCACTCCCCTTACTCTGTTGGGAAAGATCTCTGATAAAACCACCCAGGTAACAGGAGCCAGGGTCATGGCATATACTGCAATACAGAGCAGCACAATGACCAGGATGGTCATCCCCTGCATGTTCATGAAATAGGAGATCCCCAGCACCAGGTAAAGCAGAGTCAATCCGGCCGACCCAATTAGCATCAGCCTTCTTCTGCCCCAGCGGTCCACCGTTCGAAGGGCAACAAGACAAAAAACCAGGTTGACCACACCGGTGATCACAATGTTGAACAGGATGGCTGATACTTCGTATCCTGCAGCAGAAAAGACCTCCTCGGCATAATTAAATACTACATTGATCCCGCACCATTGTTGGAAGACTGCCAGAAGGATACCTATAATCACAATGGGTCTTACTCCTTTAGACAGAAGCGGTTTAAGTTTCACTTTCAGATCAGTACCCCTCAATGATTGGGAAATTTCTTTCCCGGCCTGTAGAGCATAAGATGCACCTCCTATCTTCTCCAGAAGCCTTTCCGCCCTTTCCTTCTGGGAGGCCTTGATCAGCCACCTGGGACTCTCGGGAATGAAAAACAAGAGGAGAAAGAATAACAAAGCCGGAACCGCTTCGGCCCAGAACATCCACCTCCATCCAATCTGACCGTTCCACGATTCCCTGATCAGATCTTCGGTGGCCCCTTCCGGTACAGGCTGTGCAATCAGATAATTGATGATCTGGGCAGCCAGGATCCCCACCACAATATTCAATTGGTTCAGGGTCACCAGCCGGCCCCGGTACTTGGCCGGAGAGACTTCTGAAATATAGATGGGCGAAATGGCCGAAGCAATCCCGATGCCAAATCCACCTGCTATCCGAAACGCCATAAATGCGGTGAAAGAACCCACTGCCCCGGTGCCCAAAGCACTTAGAACAAACAAAAGAGCAGCAAGCATCAGGCTACCCTTCCTTCCAAAGCGCTCCCCGAACCATCCCGACAATCCAGCCCCGCCAATGCACCCGATCAGGGCAGAACTCATTGCCAGTCCCTGCAATCCGGGCGACTGTACAAGAGCAAAGAAACGCTCATAGAAAGGCTTGGCACCCCCTATCACCACCCAGTCATACCCGAAAAGGAATCCCCCAAGGGCAGAGACCAGGGAGATCCCCAGTACGTATCGCAAGTTTAGTTTCATCGTTTTTGAAACGGCATCAGAGCTTGAATCTACTGATTTTTCAATACTTTTAAATCACAATCTATATCAAAATGAAAACAACCCCACACTCCATTCTCCTGCTCCAAATACTGTTGTTTGCGGGACTCGCTGTTCATGCACAAGATATTGACCACACAATTTCATTGCATGGAACCTGGAATTTTCGAATCGACTCGCTGGATGCCGGAATAGAGGAGCAGTGGTTTTCCAAAGAGTTCGATCAGCAAATCCAGCTTCCTGGATCCATGGCAGAGAACGGACTGGGAGATGAGGTCTCGCTGGCTACTGAGTGGACAGGGAGCATTGTGGACCGCTCCTATTTCACCGAAGACAGGTATGAAAAATACAGAACCCCCGGGAACATCAAACTCCCCTTCTGGCTCAAACCGGACACTTATTATGTGGGCCCGGCATGGTACCAGAAGGAGGTGGAGGTCCCTGAAAAGTGGGATGGCAAAAGAATATTCCTTCACCTGGAAAGGTGCCACTGGGAGTCCACGGTTTTTGTCAATGACAAGGATGCCGGAAACAGGAATTCCCTGTCGGCTCCCCATGAATATGATATCACTTCCATGGTCAAACCGGGCACAAACCGTATCAGCATCAGGATCGATAACCAGATGATCATTCCGGTGGGTGTGAATTCGCACAGTGTGAGTGACCATACCCAATCCAACTGGAACGGCATGGTGGGTTTCATTTCCCTGGAAGCCCGCAGCCAGGTACATATAACCAACATACAGGTATTCCCCGACCTCAGTAAAAACATGGCCCGACTTCAGATCCAAATGGAGAATCCTTCTGAATCCCTGTTTGAAGGAACATTGGAGCTGGAAGCTGCCAGTTTCAACAGCGACCGATCCCACCAGCCCGGAAAAATCACCAGGAAAATATCATTGACTGGCCAAAGCCAGCTAATGGAAGTGGAATATCCCATGGGACCGGATGCTCTGTTGTGGGACGAATTCTCACCAGCCCTCTACCATCTGAATGCCACGCTAAAGAAAAGTGATGGATCTGTCATGGACCAGGCTTCAGAACAGTTTGGAATGAGAGAATTTAAAGCAGTAGGGACCCGATTTGCGGTGAACGGTCATCCGGTTTTCCTGAGGGGAACCCTGGAGTGCTGCATTTTTCCCCTGACCGGCTATCCTCCTACAGATGATGCCTACTGGGAGCACCTGATGAACCAGTGCGAAGCACACGGTCTGAACCACATCCGCTTCCATTCGTGGTGTCCGCCCGAGGCTGCCTTCCGGGTGGCAGACAGGCTGGGAATGTACCTGCAGGTAGAATGCGGCTCCTGGGCCAACCAGGGAAGCACCATCGGAAGCGGCAGTCCGCTCGACCAATATATCTACCAGGAGGGGGACCGGATCCTGGAGGCTTACGGGAACCACCCTTCATTCTGCATGATGGCCTATGGAAATGAGCCTGCTGGGGATAATATGAATACCTACCTGGTCAAGCTTATGGACTCCTGGAGGGCAAAGGATTCACGGCGGGTCTATACGGCTGGTGCAGGATGGCCGATCCTGCCTGAAAATGATTATCACAACGGTCCGGAACCCAGGATCCAGCAGTGGGGCGCCGGACTGAATAGCATTATCAATGCTCAACCACCACAGACTTCCTATGATTTTGCCAGAGTGATCTCAAAATACCACATACCCTACGTGAGCCATGAAATTGGACAGTGGTGCGTCTATCCCGATTTCGGGGAGATAAATAAATATACAGGGGTACTGAAACCCACCAATTTTGAGATCTTCAAAGAAACCCTGGAAGAGAACCACATGGGGAAACAGGCAGCCGATTTCCTGATGGCTTCCGGAAAACTACAGGCGCTCTGCTATAAAGCTGAAGTGGAAGCCGCCTTGCGCACTCCCGGTTTTGCCGGTTTCCAGCTTCTTCAGCTCCACGATTTTCCAGGACAGGGAACAGCACTGGTGGGCATCCTTGATCCTTTCTTTGACTCCAAGGGATACATTTCACCCTATGAATTCAGGCAATTCTGCAACACCACGGTCCCCCTGGCCCGGATGGACCAGAGAATATACACCTCCAATGACACCTTCACGGCAGCGATCGAACTCTCTCATTTTGGAAGCAGCCCTCTTCGGAATCAAAAAATCATCTGCCGGATCGTTGATGCTGCAGATAAAACTGTGCATGAAGAGGTGCTGGAAAAGCCAGTGATACCGGTTAACAATGCCATTTACATCGGAGAGGTGGATTACCCTCTGAAAGATATCTCCCAGGCAGGGAAATACAGGCTGGAAATAAGTGTCGAAGGGACTCCCTATAGAAACTCCTGGGACTTCTGGGTTTACCCTGAGAAGCCGGTTCCCGATCCCAAGGGTGTATGGATCACCAATGAACTGGATAAAAAGGCCATTAAGAAACTATCCAAAGGCGGATCGGTACTGTTACTCGCCAACGGAAAGGTAAATAAAACCCATGGAGCAAAAGTGGCCATCGGTTTTTCCAGCATATTCTGGAACACCGCCTGGACCGGTGGTCAGGCCCCACATACACTGGGCATTCTATGCGATCCTGAACATTCAGTGTTTCAGGACTTTCCTACGGAGTACCACAGCAACTGGCAGTGGTGGGATCCGGTGACCCGGTCACAGGTCATGATCCTGGATCACATGCCTGCAGAACTGAATCCGTTGATCCAGCCAATCGATACCTGGTTTGAGAACAGGAGGCTGGGATTGCTGTTTGAGGCCAGGGTGAATGGTGGCAACCTGATGGTTTGCAGCATCGACCTGATCAACGATCTTGAATCCCGTCCCGTGTCGCAGCAACTGTTGCATTCCACACTTGAGTATATGAACTCACCGGAATTTCATCCTGAGACAGAGATCGAATCCGAACTGATCAGGGAACTTTTTTAGATTGGGCAATGACAGTACCGGCAACGCCGGCACCATTTGAATTGTAATCATCCGATACAGAACCATCCGGCATACTTATTCTCACCGCCAGGTGGTTGTCGCGGGTATAATAGATCACATCTGACACATCAATCTCAAAGTCACCCCCCTCTCCCTGGTGCGATCCCACCTGATCCTGGTTCAGGTAGACTTCTGTCACCGGGCCCACACCCTCAAAGCGAAGAGTGACCTCCCTCTCATCCCAGTCCTCCGGTAGAGTGAAGCGACAATGATACCAGTATACGTCAGCACGGCTTTCGCCCGGAAAATGATCCTGTGCCAGAGCCGGGATTCTTATCAGTTTCCCTGTCCCCCTGTGGAGTTCATCCCAACCACAGGAAGGTACAAGCTCATCCATGGTGGCTGCCCTATCGGGCCACAAGTTCCACTGGTAGAAGGCCAGGTCCAGCACATTGGAATCAAACTTGTGGCTGCATGCGGTAGCCAGAGCAAACAAAATGATTAAAAAGGAGTATTGCAAATATCTCATATTCAACATCTTTAATAAATCGACGATTTAATAACCCTGGATATTCAGGCGAACCTTATCCAGACTCTTCTTCGAGCCCACCAGGGTGACAATATCCCCCAGCCGCAACCGGGTATAGCCATGAGATATGATGGGATGGTCTCCCCGGGTTACCGATAAGATAATCACATCTGAAGGCAGCCTGAGATCGCGTAGGGTCAGGCCGTGGTAATCTGAATTTCTCAGTTCGATATCGATGGTATCCTGATTCTCATCCATCCCAAGCAACAATGAGGTAGCTATGGGTGATCGGACGAAGTGTTCCATCAGCGACACCATGGCTGTGGCGGGATCTATCACCATGGCCCCGATTCTTTGATACTTCTTGTAATACTCCCTGTCATTCAGCCTTACGATCAGGTGCTTGGTTCCAAAATGCTCATAGGCGGTTTCACAGATGTTATAGTTCTCCTCGTCCGATAAAAGGCATAGAATAGTATCGGCAGTTTCAGCACTGAATTTCCTGAGGGACAGATGGTCATCCCCACCGAACTCATGAATTTTAAACTCGTGGTGACCCAGTACCTCAACCGTTGGATTGTTGACCACAAACTCCACCTGCCAGTTCTGCTTCTGCAACTGGCTGGCCAAAGCGATGGATTGATTTTCCCATCCAAATATCAGCACCTTTCTCTCCACATCAAAAGTGCCGTCCGACTTTACATGCACTTCACCGGCCAGTTGGAGTGCCCATTTAAAAAGCGGAGGTCCAAATACCTGGGTCAATACAATGACTGAGATCATCACCGTGGCAAACTCTGCACCCCATCCTGGATACTCTGTACCAATGATGGTGGCCAGGCCCACTCCCACCCCTGCCTGAGTCACATAAGACATCCAGGATATTCTCCGAAAAAGAGAAGGATCTCCGGCAACTGCACTTCCAAAATAACCTGATAAGAAAAGGGAGAACATGCGTACCCCGAAAATGATCAGTGTCACAAACCACATGGCAGCCACTACCTCCAGAGAGATCATGGCCCCGGTTAGAGTAAAAAAAAGTATATATACATAGGGCCCCACCTCTTTAACAATCCTCATAAAGTCATTTCTATAGACCGAATAGTTAGTCACCAGGAAACTACCAATGATGCAGATCAGCAGAGGTTCTAAATGAAGCTCCAATCCCAGATACCTGCTGGAGTGATCGTCCATGACATGGGTAAAAAGATATACCAGGAATCCAATCAGTAATACCAGACCCTTTTTTAATGCGATCATACCTTTCAGAGAAAGTGCAAGTCGAAGCATTAGCCAGACCAGAAAACCCAGTCCAAAAGCAAATACCAATTCCACCAACACCTGGATAATATAGATCGTTCTGAATTCCGCTTCCTGGACTAATGATTTTGAAAGGGTGAAAATGATTGCGAATAAGATAATGACGCCAAAATCTTTTACTACAGTGACCCCTATGGCCGTTTTTGTAAAGGGTCCCCTGGCTCTCATTTCATTGATAATAGCTATGGCTGATGCGGGCGAGCTGGCAGTGGCGATGGTCCCGGCCAACATAGATATGGCGATCCTTGCAGCCAGTTTCATCTCAT
>JAGLPR010000138.1 GCA_023137255.1 Bacteroidales bacterium
GCTGCATGCTCCCAGAATATGCTGCATCAGATCGAAGAAAACAAAGTTCCCCGGGGTGATCTCATCGATGCCCCTGAAATTGGTTTGTGTGCTGCAGTTTGGGGTATCGCCGTACAATACCCTGGGCCCATATTCGCTAAACTGCTTCTTCAATCCTTCCAGGTCGCTGCGGGCTTTCTGGTGAATTGCATCTCTCTTTTCCTGGTTGTGGGCTTTATAAGAGTGACCGGCGTGACAGTAAAACCCTTTAAAGTGGAGCTTAGGGTTCCCACCGGCTTTTACGATGATCTGTTGAATGAGTTCCGGATTCTCTGTTCTCACCCCGGTTCTGCCGTACCCTGTATCGATATCGATATAGAATCCCACCCTATTGCTTAGTTGATTCAGAAAAGGGAGTGCTGCAGGGGTGTCCACTAAAATGGAGAGATTACATTTTTTTGAAAGTAGCTTAAGATGTTCCAACTCACCAGGTTGAAAGGGGAAGGCGACGAGGATATCGTTCCATCCGGCTTCTGCAAAATAGCGTGCCATCCGGAACGAAGAGACAGTGATCCCGCTTACCCCGAAGTCGCGAAACCAGTTTGAGATTTCGGCCGACTGGTGGGTTTTGCAATGTGGCCTGAGGGAGAGCTGATGCTGTTCAGCCTTGCGGACCATTTTTTCCATATTTCCCAGGCATTTCTCCCGGTCAAGCAGAAGGATTGGCATGGTTTACTGCTCTTTTATTCGTTCGTTTCCCCAGGGATTGCCTTCTTCACTCATGTTTTTGCGCCACTCGTGCCGCCAGCGGTGCATGTCCAGGAAGTTGACCACCGGCTTCAGTTTTCGTTCCTCCTTTCCGGGGATGGGAAAGAGCTTTGAGGGTTTGTCGAGGTACCAGTAAGCCACACTGGCCATCTCCAGGGTGAGGTAGTTGTTGTGTCCGTGTTCAATGGTGAAAAGCAGGGATTGATCGAAATGGACAGGATCGTCTATATGGAAGCGGTAGCAGTGGGTCCTGCCGAGCCAGCCTATGTCATCTGGGGTACGTGCATAACCAAAATAGGCATGTGCATACTTTTCATTGGGGCACCACGATGAGTTGAAGTAATCTTCGGTGCCGGTTCCGTGAAGGGTGGGTTTCTCGGCACCGTCAATAAAGAACATGTCGTCGCCCTCTCCATACCAGACCGGGGTGGGGGAGTTGACAAAGTAGTTGACCCCCACATAGTGTCCCTTTCCTGAAGTTTCCATGATTTTGTAATTGCGTTCTCCCACAGGGTTCTTACCTACTTCTTTGGAAAGAAGGCCCCACTCGTTTTCTCCTTCGGGAGCTGCTTCGGTGATCTGCTGGTTGTACCAGGCATGGAAATAGGCGAGGTAAGCTGCAGGCTTCTCCTGTTCAATGTAGTCTATGTAGTAGTAGAAAGCCCCGATTTTTACATCTGCCTGGTTCTCAATCTCTATAAGGGCACCGTCTGCAAAGGGCATTCTGAAATAGGAGACCAGTGCATTTCCTTTTACAGGGGAGGCCGCCAGCGGCAGTGATGCCCATGGATAGGTTTCGTCCCACCCCTGTCCGAAGAAGGGTCCGATGGGCGACTCCACCGAGGGGTAGTCATTTCCGTCCCAGTACATTCTCAGTATGATGTCGGAGCGGTTCAGTTCGGGGGCCTCCGGACTGATTGTGATCCAGATGTGGTTGATGGTCCCTGCTCCTTCAATCTCGGCGATGGTCCTGGTTTCGCCCGGTGCTATGTTTTCAAAACGGTCGTTGTTGCCGCCCGATCGGTCGTAGCTGCTGATCCGCTTGCTCTTCACCCCTTGTTTGATGGTGGTGATGTTCTCCAGTGCGGACTGGGCGCTTAGGTTGGTCGGGAGGAAGGGCACCAGCATCACCAGTGCCACGAAAAGGTGGGAGAGTTTCTTTATCATGTTTTTCGTATTAGGATTTCTGAAAGCAACAGACTGGATAAGCAGAACAGGAGGAACAGGTAGAATCCCCCCAATAGTTGCGTTCCATTGGTGGTGAATATTTCCACAGGTTTGGCCGCTTCGGTGAGGTTGTCGAGCTGAGTGCCTATGATGGCGTCGAATCCGATATAGGCCATAAAAATTGCCACCACCATCACATCGGCCATGGACCATTT
>JAGLPR010000139.1 GCA_023137255.1 Bacteroidales bacterium
AACCTGCACGATATGACTTTTGAGAACCTTCCCACGGTTCCCGATATTAAACTGGACGAACATCAGTACAAACTCATATACAGGATGGCAGAGGAGCGCCGCTATTTTCTACTGGAGTTCGATATCCGCAACCATTTCAAGATGGGCCCGGTGAAGTACCACAATGTGATCGGGGTTATTCCCGGGACAGAGTTCCCCGAGGAGTATGTGATTGTGGGAGGTCACCTGGATGCTTTCGATGTGGCTACCGGGGGAGTGGACGATGGTTCGGGGGTGACCCCCTCCATGGAGGCGGCCCGCCTGATCATGGAAGCGGGAGGGAAACCCAAACGCACCATCCTGGTGACGCTCTGGTCCGGGGAGGAGTTCGGACTCTATGGATCGACCAGCTGGGTCACGCGATTTGAGGCTGACCTGGAGAATGTCTCCAACATGGTGAACCGCGACGGGGGCCCCACCGTTCCCACCGGACTCACTGTATCGGCGGCGCAGATGGAGGACTTCAAAGAGATAGCCGAGATAATTAATATGATCAATCCTGACTTTCCCCTGGAGCTGAAGGAACGTAAGCCACGGCCCAGGCCGGAGAAGCCGTGGGGTACCGACAGTGGTCCTTTTGCCGTAAAGGGGGTGCCCACCATCGGATTTGATTGTGGCGATCCCAAGGGTTACAATTTTAGCTACCATGAGATCTGGCACACCGAACGAGATCTCTATAACAAGAGCATTCCGGAATACCAGGAACATACGGCCACAGCCACAGCAGTCCTGGTATACGGACTGGCCAACCTCGACCATAAGCTCTCACGCGAAGGGTATTACGTGGAGAAGGTGGAGGAACCTGTTAAGAAGGGCAGAAAGGGTAAAAAGTAGCGAAATTAGCCTCTAATTCAGCGGTCCGATCAACTCGATGATGGTGCCGTCGGGATCCTGTACCAGTACAAAGTGATTCTTCTCTCCCAGCGGGATAGGGGTGTCGCCCATCAATTTCACATTGTGCTTTTTGATCCGCTTCAGGAAGGGCTCCAGGCTATTTACCATGATGGTTACATACTGCATTCCTGTATCGTCATGGATATATTTAGGCATGGGGTGGGATCCTGCTTTTCCAAAACTCATGATCTTCCACTGGTTGGCATCCGGACTATCCTGCAACTTCAGGATATCCACATGGAAGGCCACTTCGTCTGTGAGACCGGAAGACTTTCCGAATTTCTCATCTACATCAAATTCTCCCACTTTGGTCATGCCGATCACATTGAGGTAGAAGTCGAGGGATTTCTGGAGATCTTTAGTAACTACTCCAACGCCGATAAGGCCGCTGGAAAATTCGCTCTGTGCCATGGTTAAGGTGCTTAGGGTTGCTATAGATGCAATTGCCAGAATCAAGGTCAATCTTTTCATTGAATAATGGTTTTAAGTTTTTATGGAATCATATACCAGCACCTTCTCCCAGAGGGAAGAGGCGTTTTCGATAAACTTTAGGTGAGCCGGATGTTCCTGGTAGATGTCTTGTTCCTTTTTTGAATCGAAGGTGAGCACCAGGCTGTATGACCAGGTACTATCAATCACATCGCGGTTGGTGTCGGCCGGTTGTCCAATATGACTCTTTTTGATCTCATCCACCTGGACGATAAACTGCTTCAGCTCCTTCATAAATTTTTTCTTTACTTCCGGTGTATCGTCGATCAGCCAGAAAAATACCATATGGATAAAGCCTCCTTCGAGTTCTTTGTTATTTCCGGCACCGGTGCCCGGATAAGCCAGGCTGTTGGCCCTGCTGCTTGCTCCAAAGGCAAGCATGGCAGTAATCCCACTCAGCCTGCTGATAAATTTTCTTCGTGTTTTCATAGGTAGTGAGTTGGTAATCTCATTGCAAAATATGCATAAAAGGGAGGATAACAAACTAAGAACAAATATTGGCTATAAATTGAGAATCGATCTCGTTCGAATTGCTATATTTATTCATAAACAGGAACAGATGAAAGCACTCGTCTTAGAGGATTATAACAAGCTGGTTTACAGAGATTATCCTGATCCGGTTGTGGCCGGTGATGAGGTGTTGGTCAAAGTGGAAGCTGCAGGGATATGCGGTTCTGATGTGCACGGGATGGATGGAAGTACCGGCAGGCGGGTCCCGCCACTGGTGATGGGCCATGAAGCCGCAGGGGTGATAGCTTCCGTAGGAGAGAAGGTGGTGCAATGGAAAGAGGGCGACCGGGTGACCTTCGATTCCACCATATACAAGCTGGACGATTGGTTTACCCGCAAGGGAAATTACAACCTGAGTGACAACCGGATGGTGCTGGGAGTTTCTCCCGGTGAATGGAAAAAGCATGGAGCCTTTGCCGAATATGTATCCATTCCACAGCACATACTCTATAAGATACCTGATGGTGTAACTTTTACGCAGGCCGCCATGGTTGAGCCTGTGGCTGTGGCAGCCCATGCGGTGGAGCTTACACCCATGGCATGGAACGATACGGCCGTGGTAGTGGGCAGTGGAATGATCGGTCTGTTTGTGATCCAGGTGCTGAGGGCAAGGGGATGCGGGAAGGTTATTGCTGTCGACCTGGCGGATGACAGATTGGAGCTGGCCAGAGAACTGGGTGCCGATCATCTGTTCAATCCAACAAAAGATGATGTGAAGAAGGAGGTTTTTGCCCTGACCGGGAACCGGGGAGCCGATATAGCTTTCGAGGTGGTTGGAATCGGCAAGACAGTGGCGACCGCCATTGACGTTGTCAGAAAGGGGGGCACGGTGACCCTGGTGGGAAACCTTTCACCCACAGCGGAGATCCCACTGCAAAAGGTGGTTACCCGGCAGATCCGCTTGCAGGGAAGCTGTGCCATTTGTGGCGAGTACCCTGCCGTTCTTGATATGATTGCCCGAAAGGAGGTGAACGTGGATGCCATCCTCAGTGCGGAAGCACCCTTATCGGAAGGAGCTGAGTGGTTCAAAAGGTTATATGACAACGAACCCGGTCTGGTCAAAGTAGTATTGAAACCATAGTTAACATGAATCTATTTTTCGACAGCATCGCATGTGGAAATTAACGAAAAGAGCACTAACTTACCAGCTTGCTCCACTCAAATCCTGCAACAACCATGAGGAAATTGTTTTATAAAGCTTTTCTATTGCCGGGATTCGTACTCCCGGCTCTTTTTTGTACTTGTACCGACCAGGAGAAAGTCCCGGTATCCACTGGTCCTGAAGTAGAATTGTGGTATGATGCGCCTGCCGCAGACTGGAATGAGGCATTGCCCGTGGGGAACGGGAGACTGGGAGCCATGGTCTTCGGCGGAACCAGCAAGGAACGGATCCAGTTGAACGAGGAGTCGGTCTGGTGCAGGCAGGGCAGTTACATAGACAGCGACGGGACGGAGGCAATTCCACAGGTACGACAGATGCTGTTCGATGGCTTATATAAGGAGGCCCAGGATCTGGCAGTGGAGAAATTGCTGCAAAAGAGGATGCCTGGCGGGACCAATGCTTATCAGACCCTGGGCGATATAATGATCACTTACGATGATAGTTCCGAAGTGACTGCTTACAGGAGGTCGCTAAGGCTGGACAGTGCCCTGGTCAGGGTAAATTACACAAAAAGCGGTAACGATTACTGTCGTGAGGTTTTCTCATCTGCAGCAAGGAATGTGATTATCTTCAGGGAAAAAGCAGTTAATGGAGGAAGGATCAACTGTACCATTCAGCTTACCCGGCCCGGCGAGGGAGAGGTGGTGATGTACGGAGAGAACCAGATCAGCATGAAACAGCATGTGGAGAACGGGCAGGGGGTACTCCTGGGTGCCGGTGTGAAGGTGGTTCACATAGAGGGCCACATTCATTCGCTGGGCGACCGGCTGGAGGTGCACGGAGCCCACAGCCTGGAACTCAGGGTGGTTGCGTCCACAGATTATTCTGGTAACGAGCCGTGTGAAGACTGCGAAGCCTGCCTGGCTCAATCCATGGAGTGCAACTTCAGCAGGGCTCTGGAAGAACATGTAAAAGAGTATCAGGGCTATTTTGACAGGGTAGCCATCAATCTGGGAAACTCAAACACCCGGCATCTTCCCACCAATGAACGGCTCGATCTGGTGAAGCGGGGCAAAGCCGATCCAGGACTGGCTGCCCTCTATTTCAACTATGGCCGATACTTACTTATCAGATCGTCCCGTCCCGGGACTCTGCCTGCCAATCTTCAGGGAATCTGGAACGAACATCTGGAACCACCCTGGAACTCCGATTACCACATCAACATCAACCTGCAGATGAATTACTGGCCTGCGGAGATCACCAACCTTTCGGAATGCCATCTTCCTTACCTTGAGTTTATGGGGGCGTTGAGAGAGTCTGGCAGGAAGACAGCCAGTACCACTTATAACTGCAGGGGATGGGTAGCACACCATACCACTGACGTATGGCACCAGACCCAGCTGTTTGGTTCGCCCAGCTGGGGCATGTGGCCCATGGGGGCTGCCTGGTCGTGCACCCACATCTGGGAACATTATCTTTTTACCGGCGATACCACTTTTCTGAGGGATTATGGATACGATGTGATGCGCGAAGCTGCCCTCTTTATGTCAGATTTCCTGGTGGAACACCCCAGAACGGGTAAACTGGTTACAGGCCCTTCGCTCTCTCCGGAGAACCGGTTTGCCACTCCCGCAGGTGATACTGCCGCCATCAATATGGGACCGGCCATGGATATGCAGATAGTATGGCACCTCTTTACCTCGGTGATTGAAGCCGGCAAGGTGCTGGAAACTGATCAAGAATTCGGGGAGTTGCTGCAGTCGCAGCTGGACCAGCTGGCACCCGTGGAGATAGGGAGTGACGGACGAATCCTGGAGTGGTCCGAAGAGGGACTTGTGGAAGTGGAACCGGGACACAGGCACATTTCGCACCTTTACGGTCTATATCCTTCTCCCCAGTACAATTGGGCCGATACCCCGGAATACATGGAAGCAGCTGAAAAGGTGCTTGACTATCGTCTGCAACACGGGGGAGGGCATACCGGATGGAGCAGGGCATGGATGATCAATTTCTACGCCCGGTTGAAAGACGCGGATCAGGCACACCATCATGTACAAAAACTGTTTGAGAAGTCGACCCATCCCAACCTGTTTGACAACCACCCGCCTTTCCAGATCGATGGGAATTTTGGGGGGACCGCCGGGATCGCCGAGATGCTGCTTCAGTCGCATGCAGGATACATTGAACTGCTTCCAACACTTCCCGAAGCATGGAAAGATGGAGAGGTCAGTGGATTGATGGCCCGTGGCGGGTTCCAGGTGGATATGGCCTGGGAAGAGAGTAAACTTGTGGAGCTTCAGATCCTCTCAAAGCTGGGGAACACACTGGAGCTGAGGTACGGGACCAGCGAGATGCAGCTGGCAACCACACCCGGACAGGTCATTACGCTTGAGGAGGTATTGAAGGTGCTTTAAGTTCTGCGATAGTTACTATTCTTTGGAAGGTTTATATGATGGATGTCTGGGACCCTGTCCCAGGTAAGGCACTGCATCAAATTCATCTCCACCACCTGTGGCCCTGGGATCGCCTGTAGCCACCAGTTGATCCATCAACAGGGCAGACAGCCGATCTTTGACCTCTGCATAGGCGGGGTCATTTGCCAGGTTCACCAACTGTTCAGGATCCTTCCGGCAGTCGTACAGCTCCTCGGCAGGACGTTTTCCAAAAGCGAGATCATACAGTCTCCTGTGGTGCTCATCCGTATCTTTATTTTCGACCATGTAGGTTTTGGTGGCACCGTTGTCGCAGTCGCCCAGCCAGCA
>JAGLPR010000014.1 GCA_023137255.1 Bacteroidales bacterium
TGTTTGAATTAAGCAACTCATTAATAACGACTTAAAATAGCTACCTCTGGTAAGAGAGTTTGCCATGGCACCCCGGAAAACACGATCCTCCCTGCTCCTCCGGAACAAAATTCAGATTCATCTCCCAATTCCCGAAACCCACACTCTCCTCTATCAGAAATTTCTGTGGCGACCCGTGGATGTTATGACACATCCTGCAGTTCCTGCCCTTGTTCCCATTGATATGAAGCCTGTGAAGATTCTGTTTCCCATTTCTAAAGCCTGTGGCCCACTCGGTCTCCTCCGCATCCAGGATATCTGTATCGTGACAGAGGAAACAGAGTTCGAAACTTTCAGTTTTCGCTGGCAGATAATCATCTGCCGGATAGGCATCCACCAGGAGGGCACGAAAATCTGAGCCGTGTGCCTGGTGACAGGTCATGCATCCCATATCGGTAATGGCGATATGAACCACCATGTTCCCCCCCACAAGCCGACTGATGTTGCTGGTTTCTGAGGTATCGGTACTGTACACCCTGTTGTGACACGACAGACAAAGCGCCTGATCTTTGAAAAGCAACAACGATGGTTGGGTGGATCCATGTGCATCATGACAAGCCAGGCAGTTGCCCTTCACCACAGGCTGATGCGGGTGAGCCCTCTCTGACCCCTCTTCATGACAATAGAAACAGAGAGCCGGGGGACGATCCATTAGCTTGAAACCCAAACTGTCCTCAGAAGGATGAGAGGCCCCGGTCGACTCGTGACAATTGTCACAGGCATCTTCGGCCGGATAATGCATCACCTCGTTTTTCACCAGGTTCCCGTGGCATTCGATGCAATCGAGGGTCTGATCAGTCACCGCCACCGATTCAGCTCCGGAGAATCCCCTGAAGGGCAGGATAAGAATCAAAAGAATATCTACGATAAGCAGCTGGATCATAGGGTCTGGTTTAATGACATCAGAATCTCCGTGTAAATTGTAAATAAGCTCCGTTAAAGGCAAATTCGCTGTTCAGGTAGAGCCGTCGGTACATCTCCAGCCCAACTCTGACCTGGAGTTTGTTAAAAAATGCCTGAAATTCGGCCCTCGAGGTGAGCAGGTCAAGGTCAATATTTGTCCCCCTTTGATCCAGGTAGCCCGTTTCCAGACTTACCCTCATTTTCGGCCGGATCTGGTAGGCCACCTTTCCGGAGAGATTGGCATACAACTGGTCTACCTCGTCGGCGATCATCCTGTAATCACGTATGTTCCCGTTGAGGGTGAACAGGAATTTGGACCTCAGCGTCCAGTTCATGTCCATGTAATATCGCATCATCCTGTATGGAATAATGTTGCTATCGTATTGGTCCGCTTCAATCCCGGCCCGGGCAAAACCAAAATCGAGACGCAAGCCATACACATGCTGGTTGTAAAAGTTCAGGGTCAAAAGATCACCCTGGTTCACTTTTGGATAATCCTGTACCGAATACCTGTAATAAACCTCCAGCAACCTGCTGAAAAGGAGGAGACTTGCACTGAAGTGATTGTTATTTGCCCCATAGGAATAGGAACCTGGCTGAATGAAAGTATAGTCAACATAGACCTCACCATTGTTGGGGATCAATCCACCCGGTATCCGCTGAATCTCCACATAACTACCCCTCTGGATCAGGGTATAATCAAAACTGGCCTGGTAAATTATTGTCCCGGTGACATCTTTCACATGCACAGATGGAAACTCCACATATGGTTTGTTGAGAAGAGTCAATTCCCCATCTGAAAGTACCTGCTCCTCATTCAGCACCTGCAGCATACCAGTTACCCCCTCGGTGGAATGTGCCTGCCTGAAATACCGGTAGGAAAGATTCAGGATTCCCCCAGGGATTTTTTTTGTATACTTCAGGTCCACTCCGCTCCTTATATCAGACTCCTCATAAAGGTTGGATGTTTCCTGTTTGATCTTGGTATATTCCACAAAGATTTTGGTGGTCAGACTCTTGTAGAGTTTATGCTGCAGGGTGGCCCTGGATCTTTTCTGGTCCCAGGTCTGAACGGGATCTTTCAGGTTATAGAGGTTAAAATTTGCCGTCAGTTTAAACTGACGGGGTAGCCGAAGGGTAACTCCCTCCAGAAGCTCAACTCTTCTGAAACTGGTGGTCCCGTCCTGGTTGTACCAGGTGAACCTGGAATTCAGGTTGTATTTTCTGGCATCGTCAAAAAAGAGATTGTTGTTCAGAGCAACGCGGTCGATCAAGTGGCTGGTCTGATGCAGTTCTGCATACCTGTATAGATAATCGTTGTGTGAATAAAGCAGTTCTGTTCGATCTCTCGATCCAAACGATTTGGAAGTTCTGGCCTGAAAGCTCTTCTGGTCCATGTAAAAAGTGCGACCGGTCTGCATTTCCTCCTGGTCCCAAAGCTGGTTCCGGTAGGTGAGAGTAACTGGCAGAAACCTGTTATTGAGAGATAGGATTCCTCCCCATTGTTGATTGTTGGACCTCACATTCGTAAGAAGTTCGCGGTTGTAGTAATTCTGGTCGAAATTATAGAATCCCTGCAGGGTGACCGGTTTGTTGTTAAAAAGGGTGGCCATCAGATCCACCTTCTTCAGGGTCCGGACCTCTGACCTGTCGGGAACAGTGATGTATTGCTCATCCCTGAGTTCAGGGCTGTAAGCACCACCCAAATCAATTAATAAGATATCCTTGTCCCAAAGATAGCTGGAAGTATTCAACTTGATCCCGCTCAACAGATAGGTGCTTCTCTGGTCCTCAGAAACTTCGTTGAAATTGCTCTCAAGCTGCCGGTACTGACCCTTCAGATCAAGCTCCCCGGAGATATGTCTGAGGTGCCAGATCCCCAGAGAGTATTGAGCATGCGATACACCCCAGGCCGGACCTAGGAAAAGCGCCAACAAAATTATGTCCCTGAGTTTTCTCACCAGATCAGCTTCTCCTAACTATTGAAAAATATATTTGTCTTCACCCCCGTGGGGATTGTGACAGTCGGTACAAAACATTCCCTCCAGGCCCTCGTGCATCTCATTCTGTAAGACACTCACCTCCCTGTGACAATTAAAGCAGAGATCGTCACCTGTTAACCTCAGCAGCTTTCCGGATTCCGACATATGAGGATCATGACATGAGGTACAATACCCCCCGGCCACCGGTCCGTGCAGATAATTATAGACCGTAGAAAAGTCTTCATGACAGATGTAGCAGAGTCCCGGTTGTGGTTCCACCATGGTTCCCAGCGAAAGCTCATTGTGACAGGAAGCGCATTCCCGCTCTTCATAAGGATAATGCACCATGTGGGACGGCATCTCCAGGGCTAGTAACTCCTCTGTTGGTCCCATGGAATCGATCGATGTCTCCTCAAGATCAGCAAGGTTTACATCGGCAGTATCAGTTTCGGGAACCCCGTCGAAAAAAAAGTTCAACAGATTTTTTCCGGCATACGGCGAACATTGACTCAACAGGATGATTCCTGCGCCCATTAGGAATCCACACCATATTCTGCCTGTGCAATTCATCAGCTTATCTATTTATAAAGCCGGTTTTTCTTTCACAAAACCATATACACTGACCTTTGCAGGCCCATACTGGTTGGTCACATATATCAGGTACTTCAACTCAAAACTAAGGTCCACATAGGGTTGAAAATAGGAGAGGTTCTCGTAGCTGATCTCAACAGCCGCCGGAAGCCACATGGCTCCTGCCCCCCCGTATGATCCTCCAAAATGCATCAGCAGATCGCCATTGGGATTAAAAATCTGCACATTCTCAAAAGCGGCATCCACCACATAGAGATTCATATCCCTGTCCACTGCAACTCCTTTGGGCCTGGTAAAACTACCTGGACTGTTTCCATACTCTCCGACCAAACCCATATACCGGCCATCCATTGAAAACTTTTTCACGTTGAAATCTCCCATATCTGAAACGTACAGGATATCATTACCGAGGGCGATGTTGGTGCATTGCCTTATATAGCCCTCTTCCCCCATATCTACACCCGGAACCTTCTCTATTAACGTGTAATCCCCGATCCCATACACATACACAGAATGATCCTGAACATTGGCTACTACGATCCTGTCCCGGTACACAGCCACATCGGTTGGTTTAAACCCTTCCTGCTCTCCAAAAGCATGCAGGTATTTCAGGTCGCTGTCAAACACCACAATCTGTTTCCGGTTAGCATCAGCAATGAAGAGATAACCGCGTTGGTCCACACAGCAATTGATGGGCAGTTGCAGCTGTCCCTTCCCCCCGGGAATGAAATACTCAAAGGTCCCATCTGAAAGATCCAGGATCTCCAGTCCGGCCACTCCTGTATCGCATATGTATACCTTCTCCTTATGAATGGTCACCCCATAGGGTTTGATAATATCCCGGGGTTCCTCTTCCCCGAACAGGAACCTGTTAAATCCACCCTGCCTCTTTTCCAGATCACTGGAAGAGCTAAAATAGGTCAGAAACTGTATCCGGGTAGTATCGGGGGGTGGAGGAAAGATAACCAGAGACTCAGGAGCCGGAGACTTTACAAGCTGGCGGTTACAGGCACATACCAGGCAGGCAAGTATTAATATTCCAATTGAGGCAACTCGGAGTATTTTGTTCATGGGGTGAAGTACTGTTTATCGGTCAGCCGGTGACCAGAGCTCCTACTTGTTGTGGCAGGTGAGACAGAGTTCGCTGTTTGCGTTGGACATCTTAAGCAGATGCATCACACCAAACCTGTTGTGAACATCATGACAGGAGGCACACTCCATCCTGCTGGCGAAGAGCATATCATTGTCGATGGAGCTCCCCAGGCCGCTGTTGGTAGTTGTCGGAGGAAACAGTCCCCCGTCACTGGTAGCCAGAGCATCGGTATAATCAAAGGAGATGGGATGATCGGTACTCAGATCATTTCCGGCCACTCCTCCGATGCGCGCCGAATGATCGATAAAATTGGTACCATTGGTAATTCCGCTGAAATTCTCAAGGGCTACTGTACCGTCGTGACAGCTAAGACACAACCTGGAACTGGCACCGGGATCAGTGATGGTTGAGGTTCCATCGAAAGTGGGTGAATTGTAAAGGGTGTACCCTGCGACCACGGTGGTTTCATGATTCCACAAAGGAGCACTGATCATGCTGATGGATTGGTGAGTGGTGTGACAAACACCGCATCCCCTGTTTGTAGTCGGCGACCACGATTCTGTTGAAAAATCATGAGCAGTCCCTGCAATCTGAGAATAGCCTCCCTGCATAAAAGCAAAGAGGATCATCATCATCAAATAATGCTTGAAGAATTTCATAATGGAAATTTTATGGAATGAGTAGGAGAAAAACCTGGTAATCTTCCTGTGAACATTGGTTTCAGGGCTAAGAATAAGTGTTAAGGGTCCCCTATCTTAAG
Organism: Bacteroidales bacterium; assembly: GCA_023137255.1. GTDB lineage: Bacteria > Bacteroidota > Bacteroidia > Bacteroidales. The sequence continues at coordinate 5,369 of JAGLPR010000014.1, forward strand.
GAATTTTTTACTGAAAAGAAAGTGTTCTGCTCCAAAACACCGTAATCTGGGCCTATACAGAGGAATTCTTCACAAAACAAGGATCATGATGCCATTAGGGTAATTTCGGGCCACTCCCGGCACCATTTCTCAATTCCATAATATTTCCCGACCTTTGGCGCTTCATTTTCACCATGAAGGATTTAACCACAGGAAGCGAAGGCAGGAGTATATTCCGTTTTGCCTTGCCTATGCTGGTGGGACATATGTTCCAGCAACTCTACACCTTTGTGGACCAGATCATCGTGGGCCGTTACCTTGGTAAAGAGGCACTGGCCTCGGTAGGTGCCTCCTTTCCGGTCATATTCACCCTGATCGCCCTGATCATCGGCATCGCTACCGGGGGCACCATTGTGATCTCGCAATTCTTTGGAGCCAAGAAATTCACCAAGGTGAAAAGAGCCATCGACACCATCTTCATTGTCATGGGCATCTTTGCAGTAATCATGACAGTGGTGGGGATCTCCTTTTCCGAACAGATTTTCCAATTGATGAAGCTCCCCGAAGAGCTGATGCCCACGGCCAATACCTACTTCACCATCTATGTATCCGGACTGGTAGTATTCTTTGGCTATAACGGTGTAGCAGCCATTCTCAGGGGTTTGGGCGATTCCATAACTCCCCTCTATTTCCTGGTGCTGGCCACGGTACTCAATATTGGATTGGACCTGTTGTTTATTGTAAAACTGGGTTGGGGAATCGAAGGAGCAGCAGTGGCTACCATCATTGCACAGGGTACAGCCTTTATAGTAGCTATCTTCTACCTGAACAAGAACCATGAACTGATCAAGTTCAATATCAGGGAATTTGCCTTTGACTGGGAGATCTTTAAACAAACCCTTCGCATAGGCCTGCCCACCGGGTTGCAGACGACCTTTGTGGCCCTGGGCATGATGGCGCTTATGGGAATTGTGAACGGATTTGGAACAGATGTGGTTGCCGGTTACACAGCCGCCGGGCGACTGGACAGCCTGGCAGTTATTCCCTCCATGGTATTCTCTCATGCCCTGGCCACTTTTGTGGGACAGAATATTGGAGCTGGAAAGCTGGATCGTATAAAAAAGGGACTCACCCGCACCATGCTTATGTCCTCTGCCACGGCAATATTCATTACCATCCTGATCATCCTGTTCAAATATCCCCTGATGAAACTTTTCACCCACGACCAGGGAGTGGTCAATGTGGGGGGAGATTATCTTACCATTGTTACCGCGTTTTACCTGTTGTTCACCTGGATGTTTGTTTATGGAGGGGTCATGCGTGGTGCAGGTGACACCCTGATACCCATGTTCATAACCCTTATCTCGCTGTGGATCATCCGGATCCCGGCAGCATTATTACTTAGCAAAGAGACCGTTGAAATCTTTGGTCTTACCATCAAAGGAGCCGGAATGGGAGAAGCCGGAATCTGGTGGTCCATTCCAAGCGGATGGGCTTTTGGGATGATTCTTTCCTATATCTATTATCGTACCGGCAGGTGGAAAACCAAGTCAGTGGTGAAAGCCAGGGTCGAACCCGCCACCATTACCCGTTAACATTGTTATAACAATATTTAACCTTTATTTCATTGATTTAGCCAACCCGATTGGGTAACTTGGTTCGATATTTGTGCGTCAAATGAGGACTAACACTACCATGTTTGCCAGAATGACCAGGTTTTCAGTTCTAATTTCCACTTTGCTGCTTTTCTCTGTCCAGTCGATCGCACAGGAGGAATATGTCCGTTTTAAAAGGATTACCATCAACGAAGGATTGTCGCTAAGCTCCGTCTACGACGTCTACCAGGACTCCAAAGGTTTTATGTGGTTTGGCACCGAGGACGGACTGAATAAATATGACGGGCAAACCATTACAGTATACGGAGCCACCACCGATCAGCACAACCTCATGGCCAATAAATGGGTCGAAATGGTCTACGAGGACAAATCAGGAATGATCTGGCTCGGTTCGAAGAGCGGCTTAACAAAATACAATCCCCGCAAGGGTATATTCACCGCTTTACAACACGATCCGGCCGATGGAGCCTCTCTTTCCAATGATACCATCAGTGCCATAGAGGCAGACCTGAGAAATGAACTCTGGGTTGGTACCTACCAGGGTTTGAACCATGTGGACCGTTTCACCAATGAGGTGCAAAGAATTGAACCGGACGACAGTGATCTAGTTGGACTTACCTCACGCATTTCCGGGTTCCTGCAGCATGAATCGGGTCTCCTATGGATTGCGACCTACCAGGGATTGTACAGCTACGACAGAAAATCGGGACTCTTCTTCAGTGAAAGTGCTGAGGGCATTATTGACAGCAGTACCATCATCTACCACATGGCCTCCAGTGACGAAACCATCTGGCTCGGCACAAACAGGGGCCTGATAAAACTGGACCTCTCTGTAAACCGACAGCACCAGCTTATTCCTCTTGATTTCAATGAGGAGGGGGCGGAAATCACCACAATTCTTCCTGACCGGCTGGGACAGGTGTGGGTCCTGACCGATGAAGGCCTGTACTGTTACCGGAGTGAAGAACCTG